>JBBRCX010000023.1:0-48377 GCA_038204465.1 Tepidisphaerales bacterium
GCTTCGCTTTGACACGTGAAGGTCTCATGGATTTTGATTTCGCCGTTAAAGAATTCGATCCGCATTCTTCATTGCCCTTGCTCCGGCAGGACGTCGCTGAAGAACCTTAACCCGTTGCCATGGAAGATGGCATCAATGTCCCCATCGCTGAAGCCCCGGCCCGACAGGATAACCTCCAGCTTGTGCAGGTCGGCAATCGTATCGAGCCCGCGCGGGCTTTGCTCGGTCCCGAAGCCGCCATCCAGGTCGGAGCCGATCGCAGAATGCCGGGCATTCCCAGCAATTTGGCACACGTGCTCGATGTGGTCGGCCACCGCGTCCAGCGGCACCTCCTCGCCCGTGTTCGTGCCGATCACATACCCCGGCTTCAGCATCCAGGCGTCGAGGGCAGCCCCGATGATCGCGCCGCGTTGGATCAGGTGGCGGATCTGCTCGTCGGAATACTGCCGGTCGCCCGGCACCAGGGCCCGGCAGTTGTTGTGGCTCGCCATCACCGGGCCGTCGAACAGCTCCAGCGCCTGGAAAAAGCTGGGATCGGAACTGTGGGTGAGATCCAGGATCATCCCCAGTCTCCGGAATTCCTTCAGCAGCTCGATGCCCTTCGCGGAGAGCGGGCCCGAGCCGCCCGTGCCGACCGCGTAATGACTCTTGCCGTAGTGCGCCAACCCCACGGCCCGCAGGCCCTGCTCCCACCATGCTGCGGCCTCCTCCGGCTCCACAATTGGATCGGCGCCTTCCATAGCAAGGATGTATCCGACCGGCTGATGATCCTCTGCGTCTTTCCAACTTGACCAATGCCGCCGCAGGTCGCCCTTCGTGCGGATCATCCGCATCTGACCCATCGCCTCCATGCGGCGGTAATAGGCGAGCTGTCCCTGCGCCGTGGCGTAGGCGATGTCGCGCGTGCCGTAGTCGAGGTCGACGCGTTTCGTCGCCAGGATCTCGCGCCGGGCGCGGGCGAGCAGCGTCGCCAGGCAAACCGGGATATTGGCGCGGCGAAGTTCCGGCAAGCTCGTCGTGCAGCGCCCGCGCGCCTTGTCGTCAGTCATCCCCTGTTCGCGCCGGCGGATCTCCTGCACGGGCTCGGTCAGGTCGCGGTTCCACGCCAGCGCGTTCCAGGAGAGGTCGAGGTGTGAATCGAAGATCCGCCTCATCGCTTCGGCCGCTCCGCGAGCGGGAGATGCTTCTGCAGCCATTGCGCCAGCGCCCAGGCGTGCTCGCGATACAGCTTCTCCAAGGCGGCCGACTCTTCGGGGGTATAGTTGAAAAAGCCGTGCCCGTTGGAAATGCCCTTCCCGCCTGCCTGCAGCACCCGCTGGATCGCTTCAGGGACTGTCGTCTCGTTGCTCAAGGTCGGGAACAGATCCTTCATCACCACTGCGTAGGTGGGCACGCCCGTCAGGTCCATGAAGCGGAACGGGCCGAGCATCGGTGCCCACAGACCCACGGTATTGCGAAAGGCGCGGTCGATCGTCTCCGCGTCGGCGATTCCCGACTCCAGCAGGTGAAATGCCTCGCGGTACATCGCGTATCCGATCCGGTTGGCGATGAAGCCTTCGATGTCGCGATTTGCGACCGCGGGCTCCTTCCCGATGCGCTCTCCCAGCCGGACAGTGGCGTTCACGACCTCTTCGCTCGTTTGCTCCCCGCGCACCACTTCCAGAAACCGCGTCGCGTGAGGCGGGGCCGCCCAGTGCATCCCGATGAACCGCTGCGGATGTTTGCGCGGACGCTGCAGCGCAGTGATCGAAAGTGCGGAGGTATTGCTGCCGACCGGCACGTCGGCTCGCAATGCCGCTTCGAGCTTCTCGAACAGCTCCTGCTTCGCGGCGAAGTCCTCGATGATGCTCTCGATGACGAAGTCGCAGCCGCGAAGCTCTTCGATCGCGCGGGCCTCGACGTAGCGCCCCTTCCACGTGTTACGCAATGATTCGGGATAGTCCAGGTGCTCGATCAACTCGTCAATGCAGACGGCGATATGTTCGCGGGCCGCGGCGAACTCCTCCTCGCGCGCGCTCCACGCGATGACCCGCAGCCCGTGTCCGAGCAGGCACGCGGCGATTCCCCGGCCCATGTAGCCGAGCCCCGCCACGCCGACGGTCTCAATTGGCGTCCATTCCCCAGTGTCGGCGGGCGTCACGACAATCTCCCACGGGCGTCCACTCGCATGCGCTCGAGCGCGTCACCCGCTGTGCGCAGCCAGACCGAGTCCTGAAGGTTCACGCAGGGACAGATGTGATTGGGGATGACGTGCACGCGCTGGCCGAGGCGCGGGCGCTCGCTGCAGCCGGTGACATCGAGCTCGCCGTGTTCTTCGCTCAAGCGCACGACCTTCGCTTCCGGGTATTCCCCGACGTAACCGAAGCCGGCGTCGGGCTGGGTGATGTTGCGGTCACTGGTGAGCGTCTTGGTGCCGGCGTCGATGACCACCTTGCCGGGTACGGCATCGCTGACGACGGTGCACACCAGCTTCGCCGCGCAGTTTGTGAGCTGGCAAAATCCGGCCGCGACAGTGTTCATGTCGTTGTAAATATACGTGCCGGGACGGATCTCGGTGAGCTGCGGCACCAGGTGCGATTGAAAGGCGCTCGGGGTCGATCCGCCGGAGACAATTGCGGCTGACAAGCCGCTCTTCCGCCACAATTCGAGCGTTTCGGCAAGAAGCGCCGCCACCGCCGCCAGGGCCGGCCCTTGCTCCGCTGCCGACGCCCACACATGCCCGGGGTAGCAGAACAACCCGTCGAGGCGCAGATTCGCCCGCTGGGCGACTAGCTGCGCCAGCGTCAGCGCGTCAGCAGGTGACTGCAACCCCGTTCGATGAAGCCCGACGTCGAGGTCGACGAGGATGCCGATCTTGCTGCCTTCCGCGCGGGCGGCGGCGTCCAATGCATCGGCGGCGAACGTTGAATCGATCGCGACGTGAACCGTCTTGTCGCGCGCGAGCTGTGCGATGCGCTCGCATCGATTTGCATCGACACACGGATAGGCAATCAGCAGGTCATCACCGGCCGCCGCCATCACCTCGGCTTCGCCGACTTTCGCGACGGTGAGTCCGCTCAATGAGCCGGCGTCGATCTGCAGCCGGGCCATGTGCAACGACTTATGCGTCTTGGTGTGCGGCCGCAGCAGCAGGCGGTGCCCGCGCGCGTACGATGCCATCCGCCGGCAGTTCTCGCGCGCGACAGGCTCGTCAATTAAAAGGAACGGCGTCGGCACGTCGGACATCGCTTATCACGATATCCGGCTACGGCCAGGCCCACCAATAGCGCGGCGCCGATCCGCCGTTTATGGCTGCGTCGCCGGCATTTTTGGCTGCAACACGTAAGGCCGGGCCGCGGCGAACATCCACTTCCCGTTCTCCATTTGCATGACCACCACGACGTGATGCTCCATGGGCGGCTCATCCGCGCCATCGGGCGATTTCATCCCGCTGACTCGGCCGCTCCAATCCACCACCGCGGCGTCTCCGATCTTCCGTACGTGAGTGACCTGAAGATCGTTGGTGCTGCCCTTCATCGGGCCGTCCATCAGCGTCTTGAAGAACGCCTGGATCTTCTCGCGGCCCTTCGCTTCGGTGCCGTCGGTCCCGATGAGATCACCGTCCGCGAGCCAGAACATGGCCAGGGCAGCGGGGTCGTGCTCGTTCCACGCTTTCACGAATTCCGCCGTCCGGTCCTTGACCGCTTTCTCGACGTCGGCGTCAGGGTCCGCCGCCCGTGCGGAAAGTGGGAGCATCAGCACACAGAGACTGAGGATTCCGAGAAACAAGTGGCGCATGGGTTCCTTTCCCTAAGTTTGCCTCAGGATACAGATGGCGCCGCATACATCCACCAAAATCTACAAGGCGGGTTCTTCCAGCGGGACGGGGCAGACGTCCTTGCGGCGGCAACTCTGGCACTGACGGCCTTCCCAGAGCGCGTTGAACTGCTCCAGCACGCCGTCGATCAACTCCGAAGATTCCGTCCAGACGCCCATCTCGAAATTTCGTCGGCCATCGGCCTTGGCGCCCAGGCCGGCGCCGGTGAGATTCGCGCTGCCCAGGTACATCGCGCGGCAATCGACGATGACCGTCTTGGCGTGAAGCCTCGGGCAGCGGCGGATCGTCAAACCCCGCGGCAGTTCCTTCTTGAGCTCGCGCAGCGCGGCGGAGCTGGGGGTGCCCGCGTGCAGCAGCCGCACCTCGACCCCGCGCGCCGTGAGCCGGCGAAGGTGTTCGACGATCGAGAGCGCCTCGCGCCGCAGCGGCTCGGGCACCAGCATCGCCTTGAAGTCGGCGGTGGCGATGTCCAGGCTCGTCTTCGCCTTGAGCATGCCGTTGGCGACCACCCGCCGGAAGTGGGCCGCGTCCACCACGAGTTCCACACGCCCGGCGCAGACGCGATCGATCGCCAGTAAGGGCAGGGGCATGAAGGAACTATCGGCTGGGGTTCGAATTTTCGATTTGCGATTTGCGATTTGCAATTTGCGATTGACCAAGCCCCCCCTCACTCGGCATCAGGCCCCTTCTCTTCGCCCGTGCCGAGCTCGGCGACTTGCTGTTCGAGTTGCTTGATGCGCTCCAGCAATTCCGGAAGCTGCGTGTAGAGCATGAAAACCCGGCGGCCGCGCGAGACCGGCATGGCGGGCGAGCCCATGACCGTCGACTGATCGGGCACGTCGCTTGGGATGCCGGACTGGGCGCCGATGGTCACGTTGTCGCCGATGCGCAGGTGCCCCGCGATTCCCGCCTGCCCGGCGATCGTCACGTGGTGGCCCACGGAAACGCTGCCCGCGATCCCCACCTGGGCGACGAGCAGCCCGTGGGGGCCGATCTTGGACCCATGCCCGATCGCGACCAGGTCGCTGAACTTTGTGCCCTTTCCGATCACCGTGCTGCCCATCGTCGCGCGGTCGATCGCGCAGTTGGCGCCGATCTCCACGTCATCTTCAATAATGACGTTCCCGACCTGCGGGATCTTGTGATGCTCGCCCTTGTGCGTGGCGTAGCCGAACCCGTCGTGGCCGATGCTGGCGCCGGCGTGGACCGTGACGCGATCGCCCAGCACGCAGTCATCGTAGATGACCACGTTGGGATAGAGGATGCAGTCGCGGCCGATCTTCGCCCGCGGCCCGACGTATGCGCCGGGGTACAGGATCGATCCGGCGCCGACGCTCGCGGACGGGTCCACGTGCGCTGCAGGGTGAACTCCGGTGTGCGGATGCCGGCGATATCCATGAAGCTTGATCACCGCTTTGGTGAAGGCGTAGTACGGGTCGCTCGTCTTGAGCAGCGCGACATGGGAACTGCTGACGCCGGGCGATACCACCACCGCCGACGCCTTCGTGGTCTGAAGCTGCTTCAAGTATTTGGGATTGGAAAGAAAGCTCACCTCGCCCGGCCCCGCCTCCTCGAGCGTATTCACGCCCTTTATGCGCACCGCGGCGTCGCCCTCGAGTTCCGCCCCGATCTCGGCCGCCAGTTCTTTGAGCGTCAGTTCCACGATCGCTCCCGCTGTAGGAGCGCGGATTCTACGAAGCCTCCGACCGTTCGGGAAATTGCCCGCCAGCTCGAAGCTGGGTCCAATTTGATTCAGCCGCGTAAACTCAGAAGAATGCAGGCAGAAGGAGAGACCATGGCGAGATTAGTTCGTCACGATGCGACCGGCCCGATTGAGATCAAGCAGGCGGACGGCCAGTCGATCTGGATCTGCGCCTGCGGGTTGAGCCAGGACCTGCCGTACTGCGACAGCTCGCACGAGCGCACTGCGGCGGAGGAAAAAGGCAAATGCTACGTCTACGACAAGGGGCGGCAGAAGGTCGTCGATTGCCGCGATGACCAATGAGCTCGCCCGGTCCTGTACCGCCGCCATGTGCTGCGGCTCAACGGTCTGAACGGTGATTTGATATTGCATGCGACCCCGGCCGGCAGCTCATTGGAAGGTCAGTTGAACCGTTTCCCCCGCTTGCAGCGATAACGTGGCTGTCTCGCCTTGCTGCTCGGCTGCGATCTCGCCCCGAGCACCATTGGCGGTCGCAATTCGCTGCCCGCGCGGCGGACGGAGTCGCTGCCGGATGCCGAGGCTTGGCCGAAGCGTTGCCGCGACGATCTTTCCTTTCCCCCATCTCGCGTCCACCTCGATGCCACCACGCGCCCGCAGGCCCTTGAAGCTGCCGGTTGGCCAGGCGGCGGGCAAGGCGGGCAGCAGAGCGATTTCGCCTGCGTGGCTTTGCAGCAGCATCTCCGCGATCCCCGCCACAGCGCCGAAGTTCCCATCGATCTGCATCGGCGGGCCATCGTCGAACAGGTTCGGAAGCGTAAATTTCTGCAGTAACAGCGAAAGCGCCTCATACGCCTTTTGCGGCTCCCCAAGCCGGGCCCACAAACACATCAGCCACGCGCAGCCCCAGCCCCAACCGCCGCCGCCGTGATCGATCCGCCGCTGAATGGAGACCTGTGCCGCCTGCGCAAGCTCCGGGGCGCCGCGCAGCGTGATCTGGCACCCGGGATACAACGCGAACAGGTGTGAGAAGTGGCGGTGCCCCGGCTCGACCTCCTCGAAGTCTTCCAGCCATTCCTGCAACTGCCCGAGCCGTCCGACCTGAGGCGGCGCGAGGCGCGCCCGCGCCTGCCGCAACGTCGCGGCGAACTCGCCGTCGATGCCCATGATCTCGCACGCGCTGATGCAGTGCGTGAACAAGTCCTGCGCAAGCTGCTGATCGATGCTGGAGCCGGCGCAGATGGTCACGGGTTTACCGCCGTCTCCGATGTAAGCGTTTTCTGGCGAGCTCGAAGGCGCGCTGACCAGCCAGCCGTGCTTCGGCTCTGGAACCAGGTAATCGAGGAGGAATTCAGCGGCTTCTTTCAGTATCGGATACGCCCAACGCAGGTATTGCTCGTCGCGGCCAAAGTCGTAATGCCCCCACAGATGCTGACAGAGCCACGCGCCGGCGCCGGTGAAATGGCTCCAGCGCGAGTCATCGCTGGGCGCGGTGAAGCCCCAGACGTTGGTGGCGATGTTCACCAGCCATCCTCGAGCGCCGTAGTGGACCTTCGCCGTGCGCCGGCCCGGGACGCGAAGCGAGTCCGTGAATTCCAACAGCGGCTGATGGCACTCGGCAAGGTTCGCCACCTCAGCCGGCCAGTAATTCATCTGCAAGTTCAAATCCGCGTGATAGTCGCCATTCCATGGCGTTTGGATCGTCTCGGCCCAGATGCCCTGGAGATTCGCGGGCAGGCAGCCGGGGCGCGAACTGCTGATCAGGAGATAGCGGCCCAACTGGAAATACAGCGCGGCCAGTGCTGGGTCCTGCGCACCGTTCGCCACGGCCTGCAGTCGCTGGTCCGTCGGTAACTCCGCCATCGGAGAGCCACAGAGATCCAGCTCGACACGCGCGAATAGACTGCGGTACTCCGTCACATGCGCCGCGCGAAGTTGCTCGCAGGACTTGCCCGAGGCCGCTTCAAGCTGCTCCTGGCTGATCTTCTGGAAGTCCCGGCCCCGGTAATCCGTGGCCGCGGTCAGCAGCAGCGTCACGCTGTCGGCGCGATCGACCCGAAGCTCTTCGCCGACGCTCGTCACGCTCCCGCCCTGGTTCAGCACTCGCAGCCGGGCAATGAACTTCATGCCCCGGCCCTGGGACAGTCGCCCGCGGAGCGTCAGGTCGTGAGCCGGCGCGTTCCACACCGCACAAGCGGGGCGATCGAGCCGGGCGGCGAAGCTCAGCATGCCGGGGCGAGTGCCGCTCAGCCTGACAACGATCACCTGATCGACAGCGCTCGCGAACGTCTCCCTGCTGAAGCGCGTCTCGCCAATGCTGAAACTCACCTGCGCGATCGCGGTCTCGAGGTCGAGCTCACGGCGATAATCGGTCGCGTGCTGGGCAAAATCGAATCTCAACCGCAGATCGCCCAGCGTCTGGTAGCTGCCGAAGGAGAGATCGGCCGCATTGCCGGCGCCCAGGCTATACGGGCAGCACAGGTGCTTCTGCGTGAGGTCCTGCGCTTCGGCGAACTTGCCGGCGAACAACAGGCTGCGGACTTGCGGCAGATGCTTCAAGGCGTCTGAATTGTTCGAATCCTCGGGCCAACCGGACCAGAGTGATTCCTCGTTAAGCTGCAGGTGTTCTTCCGCTACGCCGCCGTGGATCATCGCGCCCAGACGCCCATTCCCAACCGGCGACGCGCGCAGCCATGCTTCGGTGTTGTACCAGGTGTAAAACGTGCGCTTCTGGTCTCCTTGCGCTGGCTGCTGATACCAAAGCTTCATTGCATTCCCTTTTCCATTGGCGCATCGGCGTGCAGCGCCTTGCGCCGCCGGAATGATCGTTGAACAAGGTAAACGACCCGCTGATTCGCCGCGAGGACGCGCTGCAACGGATGCTCCAATCGTCGCGAGCCCACGTCTGTGCAGCGCCATGAATTGACCGCGGTTGCTCTCACGCTATCTTCCCGCCATGCCCAGGCTCACGTTTCACCTGATTCCCAACGCACATCTGGATCCGGTCTGGCTGTGGGACTGGCGCGAGGGGCTCAACGAAGGCATCATCACCGTGCGCACGATCCTGGACCTGATGGACGAGCACAAAGACCTGACGTTCATCCGCGGCGAGGCCGCGATCTACCAGCACATCGAGCGGCATGACCCCAAGACCTTTCGGCGGATCGCGCGTCATGTGAAGTCCGGGCGCTGGGACGTCGTGGGCGGGACGATGATCCAGCCCGACACGAACCTGCCGATGACCGAGACCTTCAGCCGGCATTTCGCCCGGGCGCAGAACTACTTCATCAGCCGCTTCGGCAAGCCGGCCCGCGTGGCCTGGGCGGCCGATTCCTTCGGACATTCCGCGGGATTGCCGGAAATCCTGGCCGATGCCGGAATCCATGGCTTCGCCTTCACGCGACCCGCGATGCCGGCGAACAAGCCCGCCTTCTGGTGGGAGGGGCCGGGCGGATCGCGCGTCATGGGATATCACCCCGCGGTGGCGTGGTATGGGTGCGAGCGCGAGGAGATGATCAGCCGGCTGGACCAGAACCTCGCCGCTGCCGGAAACTATGACATTAACAACGTCGGTGTGTTCCTGGGTCTGGGCAACCACGGCGGAGGGCCGACCCGGCGACACCTTCAGGAGATCGCGCAGTGGGCCAGAGCGCATCCCCAAGTGCGCGTGATCTATTCCGGGCTGCACAAGCTCTTCGAAGCCCTCTCCAAAGAAGTCAAAGCCAACGGCGACGATTTTCTCCCGACGCATCGCGGCGAGATGAACTTCGTCCTGCGCGGCTGCTACTCGGCGGTGGCGAAGTACAAGTTCATCTATCGCAAGGCCGAAGCGCTGCTGAGCAGCGCGGAGCGCACGGACGCGATCATCAGCGCGGCGACGAAGTCGCAGCCCGCCGACCTGGGCGAAGCGTGGGACGGACTGCTGTTCAACTCCTTCCACGACATCCTCCCCGGCTCCAGCATCGAACGCGCGTTCGACGAGCAGATCGAGTGGATGGGCGGCGTCATTCATCGGGGCCAGGAAGCGGAGGTCGCCGCCCTGAATCGCCTGGCGATGCAGGTCGACACGCGCGTCCCCGCGGGCAAGGGCGATAACCCGTCGGCGGTTGCGCTGCTGGTGTGGAACCCGCATCCGCAGGAGTTTCGCGGGCATGTGGAGCTCGAAGCGTCGCTCGACTATCGGCCCATCTGGGCGTACCGCGGCCGCGACAACGAAGTGCCGCTGGAAGTGCGCCGGCCCGGCGGAAAGCCGCTGCCATTCCAGGTGGTGCGCACCGAGCATTCAGCGATGACCGAACTGCCGTGGCGCAAGCGCGTCGTCGTGCCGGTGGTGCTGCCGCCGCTGGGATGGAGCGTCGTTTCGATGCAGTACAAGCAAGGCGCCGCGCCGCCCGCCGTGAAGTCGCCCGCCACCGCGCGCGACGGGGCGATCGACAACGGGATCTATCGCGTCACCGCGGCCGCAGGCGGCAAAGGCATCCGGATTGCGCGCCGAGGCAAGGACGTGCTGGGCAAAGTAGGCCTGACAGCGATCACCGTCGAAGATCCCTGGGGATCGTGGGGCGGCATGGCGGAAGAGCCCGAGTCGCTCGACCTTTCGCACCTGCGCCACGAGTGGAAGGTGAGCGAAGTGCAGACGCTCGAGACCGGGCCGCAGCGCGCCACCCTCTGGGTGCGCCTCACGGGCGGCAATTCGCGGCTGGATCTTTCGTTCGCGCTCTATCGCGGTCGCGACGCGGTCGATGTCTTCGCTCGTGTGTTCTGGGACGAGCGTTCGGCCCGACTGAAGCTTGTGATGCCCGTTGGCGATCGCGCGGAATTTGACGTCCCCGGCGCCACCGTCACCCGCCCGCCCGCTGGCGAAGTGCCCGGCGGACGCTGGGTACGCGTGAAGGGGAAGGGCAGCACGTTCGGGTTCGCCAGCGATGCGCTCTACAACTTCGATTGCAGGGATGGCGCCTTCCGCGCCACCGTCGTCCGCGCCAGCCGCTATGCGAACGATGTGAAGACCGCACCCAGCGAAGAACCGTGGCGCCCCGCCGTCGACTCAGGCGAGCTCAAGTTCCGCTTCCTCCTCACCCCCGGCAACGCACAGCTTCCCGCGCTGGCGCGGCAACTGGAGGAACCGCCCGCCGCGCTTCATGTTCCCTCGAAACCAGGCCCGCTGAAAGCAACCGGTTCTTTCGCCTCCCTCGCGCCTTCGACGATGAAACTCCTCTCGCTCAAACCCGCGGAAAATGGCCAGGGATTGATCCTGCGACTGCAGGAGACGTCCGGCAAATCAACGACCCCGCAGCTCAATTGGTTGGGCAGAAAACTGGACCTGGGCTCGATTGAAGCCTTCAAAATTGCGACCTGGCGGTTGATGGCCGGAAGCTTCGGCTGGAAGGTAGATCGGAGTGATACGATCGAGCGATGATGCAACCACAGCCAATCACGGCAACACCCGCCGCAGATCACGGTGTCCATGAACCACACGCGCGACCCGCAGCGTTCTTTCGTCGAAGCGGTAAATAATCAGAAAGCGGTGGACGCTCCACACGCGATATCGAGCCGGAAGCTCACGTCGGGTATGCCCGATACCGGGCTGCTCAGCGAGATGCACGGTTGCATCAAGTATTCTGCTCACCAGCGCGCCCGCGGTCCGAGCGCCAGTGGTGTCAGCGACGAAGGACCAGAGACTCTCCAGATCGGCCAGCGCCTTGCGCCCAATAATGACTCGTCGTTCCTCGCCCACGACACCTCATTTCAAACGCGCTTTCTTCGCGGCGGGCTTCCGCCTCCCAGGCCTTCGGGCTGCCAGCCTGGTGAAATGTTTGCGAACCTCTTCGAGCGTGAAATGGTCGCCTCGCTGCAGGTCGGCTTCGCCCTCATCCACGAGCGCGCGCAGCTCCCCCGGCGCAAAGTCGAAGCTCTCGTTCTCCTGTAAGAGGCGGCTCAAGGCGGCGTCGATCAAGTCCTGCGCCGACTTGTACCTGCCGGCCTTCACTTGCTCCTGCAGGAGTTTGCCCAGTTCCGGTTTGATGGAAACCTTCATCCGAATTCCTTGCTCTTAAGGATATCACATGCAGGTATTGCCCGGAAGAAACCGATCCAATTGAACCACAGAACGGCGCCGCATATCCTTATCTCCTTAACTCGGCTCATCTCCGGGGCCAATTCACGATGAAGGGTCCACTCATGCCTAGCTGGGAACTGGCGCCGCGCGAGGTGCCGACGGTGTCGACGAAGTATCGGCGGATCGCGACGGCCATTCCGGCGCCGCAGTCTATCGCCGTGCTGGAGACGCTGCGGCAGTATGAGCCCGACTCGCTCAGCGGGCAGCCGCCGATCGTCTGGGACAAGGCGGAAGGCATCCATGTTTATGACCGCTGGGGAAATAAGTGGATCGACTGGAGCTCAGGCGTGCTCGTCGCCAACGCGGGGCACGCGCATCCCGCGATCCGCAAGGCGATCATCGAGCAGGTCGAGCATGGCCTCCTGCACAACTACTGCTTCCCCTCCGAAGCGCGGGCGAAGCTGGTCGCCGAGCTCGCGAAGGTCGCGCCGCCGGGGCTGAAGAAAGTCTTCCTGCTCACCACCGGCGGCGAGACGACGGAGTGCGCGATCAAGCTGTCGCGCACGCAGGGGCAGAAGGTCGGCGGCAAAGCGAAAATCCACATCGTCAGCTTCGCCAACGCGTTCCATGGCCGCACCATGGGCTCGCAGATGGCCGGCGGAATCCCTTCGCTCAAGCAATGGATCGTCAACCTCGACCCCGCGATGGTGCAGGTGCCGTTCCCCGATGGCTTCCGCAACCCTGACACGAGCTTCGAAGGGTTTCTCGCCGCGCTCAAGAAGCACGAGGTGAGGGCGGACCAGGTCGCGGGCGTCATCGTGGAGACGTACCAGGGCGGCACCGCCAGCTTCGCGCCACCGCAGTACATGCAGACGCTTCGCAAGTGGTGCGACGACAACAAGGTCGTGCTGGCGCTCGACGAAGTGCAGGCGGGTTTTGGCCGATGCGGCACCTTCTGGGGCTTCGAGCACTATGGGATCGTTCCCGACCTGATCTGCTGCGGCAAAGGGATCACCAGCGGCATGCCCCTGTCGGCGGTGATCGGCAAGGCCGAGCTGATGGACCTGTATCCGCCCGGCTCGATGACCAGCACCCACACCGGAAATCCAGTCGCGGCGCAGAGCGCGTTCGCGAACCTAAGAGTAATCCAGGAGGAGGGCCTGGTGGAGAATTCGCGGAAGATGGGCGACATTCTCCATGCCGAGCTACGCCGCATCGCCGCCCGCTTCCCGAAGAACGTCGGCGCGGTTCATGGCAAAGGGCTCGTCGCGGCGGTGCAGATGGTGAAGCCGGGCGGAACTGAGCCCGACGCCGACACCGCCTTCGCGATCGTCCGACGCTGCATCGAAAAAGGCGTGATGCTCTTCGCGCCGGTCGGCATGGGCGGGGGCTCGGTCAAGATCAGCCCGCCGCTGATCACCACGGAAGAGCCGCTGCGCGAAGCGATCGGGGTGCTGGAAGAGGCGATGGGCGAATCGATTCAAACTTGAAGACAGCTTCACCACTTGGGTGCCTTGCTTTTTTCCTGACGCCGTGATTCCCGGGTGAGATTCCCCTGGTGAAAAGGATATGGAACTAACAGTCTGCATCGTCGGTGGCGGGATGATAACGCTGGATCAGATCCTGCCGTCGGTCTATCACCTGCAGCGGGTCGGCGTGGTCGGCGAAATTTGGGTTTGCGCGCGGCACTCCAAGCCATTGAAAGAGCTGGCGGCGGCGGAACATCTGAAAGCCGCGTTCCCAGGCCAGACCTTTCGCGCGTTTCCGTCGCTGGAGGACGATCGGAAAAAGTCCTATCCGGACATGGCCCAGAAGGTGATCGGGAAGCTGCCGCCGCGACAGCTGGTGATCGTCGCCGTGCCGGACACCGCGCATTACGAGCTGATCAAGTTTGCCCTCGAGCACGACCAGCACGTGCTGGCGGTCAAGCCGCTCGTGCTGACGTATCGGGACGCGGCCGACATCGAGAAGATCGCGCGGCAGCGCGGGCTCTTCGTCGGCGTCGAGTATCACAAGCGCTTCGACCGCCGGGCGCTGGAGGCGAAGGCGAAGTTTGCCCAGGGAAAATTCGGCAACTTCCGCGTCGGCGAAGCCAAGCTGATGGAGCCGTACTCCTACCGGCATTCCAACTTCCAGAACTGGTTCACCAAAGAAAACACGGACCCGTTCACCTACATCGGCTGCCATTACGTGGACATGGTCTATTACATCACGGGCCTCAAGCCGGTTGAGGTTTCCGTGCAGGGCGTGGAAGGAAAGTTCCCCAACGGCAACGTCGCCTACATGTGGTCCGCGGCGCGCGTCGCGTTCGAGAACGGCGGCATCCTCTCCGTCATCAACGGGCTTGGATATCCCGACGCCGGCGCCGGCAGCAATGACCAGGGCATGTGCTTGTTCTTCGAGGGCAAAGACAACGGCGCCCTGATCCACCACAACGATCAGTTTCGCGGCGTGCAGTGGTCCTACGTCGCCGAGGCCGGCGGCAAGAGTTTCAACTACATCAACCCCGATTATTTCCGGCTCGTGCCATTCGAAGGCGAGGGGTTGAAGCCGGTCGGCTACGGATACGACTCGATCGAAGCGAACGTGCGCGCGGTGCTCTGTCTGGAGGCGGAAGTTGCGGGCATGCCCGAGAAGGAATCGCTGCCCTGCCGGCAAAAATACCTGAAGCAGGTCGACGAGAAGGGAATCATCGCCACGCCCGCCAACAGCTACATCAACGAGCTGGTGATGGAGGCGGGAAGGCTGTCGATTCAGAACGGGGGGAAGGCGGTGAAGATTTCCTACACGCCCGCGCCCAAAGTGGCATTTCAGTAACTCATCCCGTTGAACCGCCCTTGTGTCCTTTCGCCAAAATGAAGCGGCTTGGCGCCAAACGTGAGGCGGCTTCGTCGCCGGATCTTTCCTCTGGACCGGGAGGCCTTCGCGCGTAACATATGTACGTGCGCTCAGGGCGCCGCCGTGTCCGCGGGAAGGACTGCGTCCACCTGAACCGGTTCGTACAACTTCTGCTTGATGATCTTCTTTCGGCCCGAACGAGCGGACGCGGGCGGTTTCCTGAGAGGAGATCGTCATGACCACGCCAGCCGGCGGGCCCACCCGCCAACTTCGTTCCGATCCCGACCTCGAGCAACTCAAGCGGCAGGCGAAAGAATTGCTCGACGCCTTCCGCGCCGGTGACTCGCAGGCCCGCGAGGAAGTTTCACGCCACTACCATCATTCGGACCCGGCCACGTTCGCACTGCACGATGCGCAGCTCGTCCTGGCGCGCGCGTACGGATTTGAGAGCTGGCCGAAGCTCAAGGCGCATGTCGAACGCATCACCGTCGGCAAACTGGCCGGCGCGGTGAAGGCGGGTGACCTCCCGCGCGTCCGGCGAATGCTCAAAGAACGCCCCGAGCTTGCCAACACCGACATGGCGGAGAACGACGAGCACCGAGCGCTGCACTACGCCGTCCTCGAACGCAAAGCGGATCTGGTGCGCGTGCTCATGCAGGCGGGCGCGGACGCGCGCAAAGGCATTTATCCGCACCGCGACGCCACCAGCGCCTACATCTTGGCCAGGGAGCGAGGCTACGGCGAGATCGTCGCGATCATCGAGGAAGAGGAGCAGCGCCGCCGCGAGCAGATGAGCTGCCCCAACGCGACCGTCAGCCCCGTGCAGAACGAGTTGAGCGCCGCCATCGCCAGCGCCGACGACGCGAAGGTGACGGGCCTGCTCGCCCGGGATCCGACGCTGGTCAAGGCGTGCGATAGCGATGGCGCCGCGCCGCTGCACGTCGCGGCCAGCGCACTGCAACCCGCGATCGTCGCGATACTGCTGGGACGACAGGCGAGCGTCATCCGCCACGACCCGAACGCGCTCACGCCGCTCGATCGCGCCGCGCTCGCCGTCACCTCCCGTTCCGCAGACGAAAAGCGTTACCAGCAGTTCCTCGAGGTCGCTCGGCTCTTGCGCGCCCGCGGCGCCGAGTTGACGCCTCGGGCCGCGGTAGCGCTGGGCGACGCGCCGCGCATACGCGAGCTTCATCAAAATGACCCAAAGTCGCTCGACCTCGCGGGCAGGCGCGGCGGCGGGCTGCTGACGCTCGCGGTGAAACACGACCGGCCCGAGATGCTCCGGCTCTTGTTGGATCTCGGCCTCGACCCGGATGAGCGGCACCGGCTCGGTGCGGTGGAGGAAGAAGTATGGAGCTCAGGCGAGCCGCTCTGGCACGCGGCCGCTCAGGGCAAATACGAGATCGCCACCCTCCTGCTGGACCACGGGGCTAATCCCAATTCCCAGGTGTATGCGAGCGGCGGCCCGCTCTACCAGGCCTTCGCCGCGCGCGATGAGCAGATGAAAGCGCTGCTCAGGAGCCGGGGCGCGCTGGAGGACGCGACAGTCGTCGGACTATTCCGCGACACGCCCATGTCGCGCCGCATGCTGGAGGAGGACCTGCCGCAAATAACCCGCAACGCATGGGCGGGTCAGAGCACCGTACAGCAGTTGCTGTGGGGCGCCGCCTGCGGAGGCGAACCGGAGATCGTTCAGCTCTGCCTCGAGCGGATCGACTGGCCGCGCGAAGACCCGCGCTGGTTCGGCGTGCTCGAGCAGCCGCTGCGCATCTGGAACCACGGCCCCGGGACCCGGGTCGATCCCGGCGGCACAATGGACCGCTCGACCTATCCCGTCTGCTTCGGGCTGATCCTCCGCCGCGCGGACCCGAATATTGTCGGCAAGTTCGGCTGCAGGATGTTGCACCGCGTCGCGGCGCTGGGAGACACCTGGGGACAGAAGGTGGTGACCGAAGAGGAGCGTATTACGTTCGCTCGGATGCTCCTCGACGCTGGGGCGAAGCTGGACGTGCGCGACGAGTTGCTGAAGTCGACTCCCCTGGGATGGGCTTCAAGATGGGGCCGCGAGCCGATGGTGCGGTTGTTGCTTGAGCGCGGCGCAAGCCCGGTCGAAAGCGACGCCGAGCCCTGGGCAACGCCGCTGGCATGGGCGAAGATGGCGGGACACGCAGGGATCGCGGAGCTGCTCAGGGCGAATGGAGCTTCCTGATCCCTTCCGGCGTTCTATTGAGCCTTGTCTCGGCGGCCCATGGAAGCATGCAGAAGGCCGGCGACGAGGATCAGCACGGATGCCGCAACCAGCCGGTTTGCGACCAGCCGCGTTCCATTGAGCGAAGTAGTCGAAGCGAGACCCAGGTTGTAGCCGACGAGCGTCAGCAGAAGCATCAGCCCGGTACAGAGCCAGATCGTGGTCTTGCTGCGCGTCCAGCCGAAGATAAACAGCGGAACGCTGTAGAGAATCGGAAGGTTGAGGTTGCGGGGGAGAAACAAGTCCAGCGCCGCGATCAGCAGCGTGGCCACAATGGCGGCTACGACGGAGATGGCCGGCAGCAGGGAGTGGAAGAGTTGGTCGAAGTCGTCGATGTATGCCCGGGTGTGGACCGTCTCGGGGGCGCCGGGGGGCAGCCAAAGCGGCGATGCGGTGCAGAGCAGCAACAGCGCGATCGCGACAAAAGTTCGATTCAGCAGCCGGTAGTTCAGGAAATTCGGGATCTCGTTGTAGCCCAGCTTCCACTTGATGATGTAGCCGAGGTAGGTCGCCGCCACGAGGACGGCCGCCATTCCCCAGGCGGGCCGCCGCTTGACGCGCACGAGCAGGATCAAAGGGATCGCATAAATCACCGCGACGTTGAGGCGCGGCGTGAGGATGTCGGCTGTGAACAAAACGAGGGTCAGCAGGAACACCACCAACAAGGTCGGCGTCAGCGATGGCGGTCGATCCACCGGGTGATGCAAAATGGATCCCGACTCCGTAAGCACGTTGGACGAGGTCCCTGAATCCGGACATTACCCCCTGGTTTGCCCGCGGAGCAAGATGATATCGCGGCGCGGGCGACCTTTGTAGGTCGGGGGGTGAAAAAGTCCTGCGCTGATTATCGGACACGCGACTTCCGGCTGCTCCTGGGGCTTTGACATCAACGGCGGTGAAACGTTCAAATCAACGGCGAGCGAACGCTGATCGGCCGCGATCGGAATGGCCGTCGGTGATCATCGCTCGCCCCGCAGCGCGCCGCGGTTGGCTGGACGTCAGCCAGGAGCCGCGGCCTCGCAGTGTGGCAGCCAGCCTGGGACACATGCTGCGGCATGACCGGCGCGATCGGCTCACAGTTAGCATTACGGGAATGCGAGCCCATTATTCCGCGCCGCTTCAATTTTGAATCATGCCATCGCCGCGTCCGTCGCTGAATGTGTCCTCAAAACGGGGCAACACTAAGGCCAGCAGCACGACGGCGGGTCTTCGTTGGCCATCACTCAATTATTCGGTAGACTCTGGCATTCGCACTTTCAGACCGGCGGCACCGCTCGCCGGGGTTTGATGCAGCGTCGCCGGCCGCAGCGTCCCGTGGGGCAGATGCAAATCCTGCACGTGATACATTCCCTGGACCCGTCGATGGGCGGGCCCCCGACGATCGCGATCCGCCTGGCAGCGGCGCAGGCGGGACTTGGGCACACGGTGCGGGTGGTCAGCTACGCATTCCCCAATCACGAAAGAATCCTGGACGAGCGATGCAGCTCCGTGCCGTGGCGCGAGCGGGTGCAGTTTGACATGCTGCCGGAGCCCAGCCTGGGAGAGAAGGTACTGGCACGGCATGGCCGGCAACGGGTGCGCGAGCTGATCGCCGACGTCGATGTGGTGCACCTGCACAGCGTGTGGGAGTCGGTGCTGGTGGTCTCCGCGGCGGAGGCGCGGGCAGCGGGCAAGCCGTATTTCGTCCTGCTCAACGGCATGCTGGACCCGTGGAGCCTGCGGCAGAAGGGCCTGAAGAAGCGGCTGGCCCTGGCGCTGGCGCACCGGAAGATGCTCGAGGGGGCGAGCGCCCTGCACGTGGGCAACGACGACGAGCGGAAGCTGATCGAGCCGATGGGCCTGCGAGTGAACACGGTCATCATCCCCAACGGAGTCTGTCTGGAAGAGATTGAGCCGTTGCCGGCGCGCGGGAGCTTCCGCGCTTCGCGACCGGCGCTCGACGGACATCCGTACGTGCTGTTCCTGAGCCGGCTGCACTACAAAAAGGGATTGAACTATCTGGCCGATGCGTTTCGGCTTGCCGCGGCACGACTCCCCCACCTGCACCTGGTGGCCGCCGGGCCCGACGACGGCGAGCGCGCGGTTTTCGAGGCGCGCATTCGCGAAGCCAATCTTCAGGACCGGGTGCATGTGGTCGGGCCTCTGTATAGTCGGGAGAAATTCGCGGCCATGGTGGACGCGGACTGTTTCTGTCTGCCGAGCCACCAGGAGGGTTTTAGCGTGGCAATTTGTGAAGCGCTCGCCTGCCACACGCCGGTGGTCATTTCCGAAGGGTGTCATTTTCCCGAGGTGGCGGAGGTCGGCGCGGGGGTCCTGGTGAAGCTCGACCCGCAGCAGATCAGCGAGGAGATCGTGCGCATCTGCTCGGACTCTACGCTGCGGCGCGACATGGGTCAGGCGGGGAATGATCTGATCCGTTCGCGCCTTACCTGGCCGCGCATTGCGCAGCTGACGGTCGAGAAGTATCAAGCTGCGTTGGCAACCAGTGTGCGGCAGCCCAACTAAGACTAAGAGGCGATCAACCATTGGCGACAAGCGATGAGCGCGGCCCAAGAGACACGGCCGGCGGGCGCCGCGCGGACATGCTGGTGCTCGCGGCGGCGCTGGTGCTGTACGTCCCGTTTGTTTTCCTCGGGTATGGCTCCGACAACGACTCGTACGGGGTGCTCGATTCGGGTCGCGAGCTGTTGCAGCACCATCGGTATGTGCCCTCACGACCACCCGGCTATCTCGTCTATGAAGTGTCGATCGGCATATTGAGCCGGGTCGGCGGGAGCGTGCTGTGCAATGCGGCGTCGGTGGTGATGGCGCTGATCGCGCTTGCATGCTTCTTGCGCATCTGCGAGCACTTCGGTGTGCGGCACCGGCATCTGCTGGCCGTTACGCTCATGGTTCAGCCGGTCTTCTGGCTGAACGCGACCTGCACCATGGATTATGTCTGGGCGCTGGCAATGCTGCTCGGGGGATTTCTACTGCTTCTGCGCCGCTGGTATCTGTTGGGGGCAATCTTGCTCAGTCTCGCGGTGGGCACCCGGCTTTCATCGTTCATTGCCGCGGGCATCTTTCTGATCTACCCGCTGCGAGCTTACCCAAAGGACAGGCTGCGTGTTGTCGCCGCGGGCGCAGTCGCGATTGTGATCGGAGCGCTCTGTTACCTGCCGTCGTTTCGCCAGGCGGGGTACACGACTGCATTTTTGCACGCGGGCGTGAGCCAGGGCGAAATGTGGTCGACGAAGATGAAGCTGGGCCGTTTTGTTTACAAGAACATTTACCTGTGGGGGCTGCCGGCAACGCTGGTGGGCGCTGGTCTGTGCACGATGATCGTCTTCCGCCGGGAGGCGATCTTGCGAAAGCAGTGGCGCGGGCTGGTTGTGGTTTGCCTGGCGCTGCTGGTTGGATATGAAGCGCTCTTCGTGAAATACCCGATCGAGCCCGCCTACCTGCTGCAGGCGGTGCCGGCGGTGCTGATGCTGCTGGGCATGGGCCTGTCAGATCGCCCGCGCCTTTTGATGCTCTTCGCGATCGCGGTCGCATCGTACGCGGTGGTCAACATCAACCTCGCCCGGCCGAACCAGCGCGACAAGGCATCGAGCGCGCGAATCGGACTGTGGGTCGAGCGGGGTTACATCATCCAGGATGTGCCGCGCCGAAAGGCGGTGATGGGTTGCGCAACACTCGAATGCTTCACTGCAAAGCGCTTGACCGATTAGCGAGTGCATGGTGACGCGGGCGCCGGCGGGCGCGGACTTCCGGTTTGTGTGCAACCGACTCCGCTTGTCTACGCCTGAACGGGGCTTTTGGCGTGATGATCGTCGATCACGCGGCGGTATTGCGCCAGCGATCGTTCGGCAATGACAGGCCAGAGGTAGTTGTCGAGGACCAGGGTGCGTGCTGCCTGGCTCATGCGTTTGCGGGCCGGGGCATCGTCGAGCACGTGCTGAAGCGCGGCGGCGATCGCGCCGCTGTGGAGTGGGACGACTTCGCCGGCTCCGGCTTGCGTGACCTCGGGGAAATGGCAAGCGTCGGAGATGACGACCGGCGTGCCACAGGCCATCGCCTCGAGCACCGCGACACTGAATCCCTCCTGGCGGCTGGGCAGGCAGAAGCACTCAGCATCGACCATCGCGGCGAACTTGTCGCGCCCATACAACGGACCGACCAGGTGCACGCGGTCCTGCAGGTTGGCTTCCCGAAGGAGCGTTTCGAAGGCACGCTGCCCGCCGGTATCGGGCCCGGCAACAACGAGCCGCAGCTCGGGCCGCGTCCGCGAGAGGATCTGGAACGCATCGGCGAGGAAATCTAAGCCTTTTTTGTAATGCAACCGGCTGAGGAACAGCACATAGGGCCGGCCATTCAGCTCCGGTCGGCTGGCGCGGAAGGTTTCCGGATCGGGAAGCGCCTCGATCTCTTCCAGACAGATTCCGTTGGGAATCACAGCGGTGGCGCACTTGAGGCCCAGCGGTTGAATGAGCTTCTGCTCGTCAGGGTTGAGCATGTGAAGGAACGCGGCGCGGTTGAGCATGCGCCTGTAGCCCAGCGCGAGAGCGGTGCGCTTCTTGAGGCTGCGCTGCGAGAGACTCCAGGGGTCGAGCATGCCGTGCGCGGCGACGACGTAGGGCACGCGCCGTCGGGCGGCGATGTCGGCAGCGGCTTTGACAATGGGATCCCAGACGCCATGAATATGAACGAGATCGAAGGAAGGGATGAGGCCTTCAAAGGTTCGGCGCGCCTCGGAAGCCCAGAGGCGCCCGAAGCCGGTTTGCTTCGGCAGGAAGTGTTGCTGGATGAGCCGCGCGCCGGGGACGCGGTCGATCTCGGCCTCAATCTGCGGCTGGACCTCGGGCGTGTAGTAAGAAGCGATGTGCAACTCGCAGCCTGCGATGGCCTGCGCCGCCGGCAGACGGATCGCGACTGCGGGCAGGCCACCCGCGCGCGGGTCCAGGGTGGACAGCACGTGCAGAATTCTCAGACGGCTCATTTCTGGTCCGACGCTGGAGTTACGCGCGAGGGGGCGATGCACATTCTGCTGACGCCCACGGCGCTGGTAGGCACTGTGCCAGCGCGTCACCCCATGCTACCGCCGCCGGCCGCTCGCGTGAAATTAGCTTGCATCGGCGATCGGGTAGCCGGGCGGGTTGCCCCGCCCGGCTCTCCACACTAGGCCGCCGTCTGCGAAGACGGCGGCCGAGTGATTTGAGAGCAGATCTTTCGATCAGAACGGAATATCCGCTTCCGCGAACTGCCTTTGCTTGCTCACGGGCGATTCATCGGCTGACTTCTGCGGGCGGTCGGGCCGCGTGCGGGACGACTGCCGCTGCTGGGAGCGCCGCTGGTTCGCGCTATCAAACACTTCGCCGGGCTGCTGCGCGTGGGCGTCGCGGCTGCCGATGAACTGGAAGTTCTCCACAATTACGGTGAGCTTGCTGCGCTTGCGGGCCCCCGGCGCAACGCCGTCCGGGTCGCCGGGCGAGAGCTTGTCGTCCCAGTGATCGTACTTCAGGCGCCCTTCGACGAAGAGCGGCTTGCCCTTCGCGCAGAACTGGGCGATGACCTCGGCCTGCCGGCCCAATGCGGTGCAATCGATGAACGCGACTTCTTCGCGGTCTTCACCGCCCGCGGTCTTGAACCGGCGGTTGCAGGTCACGCCAAACTCGGGAACGACGGTGCTGCTCGGCAGGTGCTTGACCTACGGATCACGCGTCCAAATATTCTATATCTGTTAGGGTACATCGTAGGTGTTTGGGAAATTAGCAATCCAGATTGAAAATCATTTAATTGGAGGGTTGCAGAGGCGACATGATATCCGGAAGTATTTGTCTAACATGCGCTTGTGGATTATTGAGAGTTCGCCGCTCGCACGCGCGGACGTACTGTTTCCGGCGTTGAGAAAATGTCGATCCGACATCGGCCTGAAGCGCGGCAGCCCCCCATCCGGTCGCCCTGAGCAATGTTTGCACTCTGTTGAGCGGACGTGAACTCACCGCTATGTTGCCGCCCCTCTGAGATTCAGTCTCATGGGAGCGACATGAGTATTCGCGCAGTCGTCATTGGGTGTGGCTTGATCGGCCTGAGCGTCGTTCAACCCGTTGAAGCGGCTGAAGCGCCGCCGGAGCCGTCGGCAACCAGCCGGTACGCGCTCGGGCTGTTGGACCAGCGCAGCCGCTACGGCAGCTTCTGGTTCCCCGAGCCATTGCGCGCACCCGAGACCGACATCGATCGCGAGATTCGCTTCGATTATTTCCACGGCGAGAACCACCGCTTCCAGACCGACGAAGCCCTCTTCGAGTTGGAGTACAACTTCGGCCTTCTCACCCTGGAGCTGGGCATTCCTTACGTGCACGAGCGCGAGTCTTCGTTCGAGGCCGCGTCGGGCCGGACGGTGCGCGGAGGATCCGACGGGATCGGCAGCATCGAGCTGGCCGCGCGCCATCCGGTCTTTCAGTTTGTCTCCGATGACAACTTTTTCGACTACACGCTTGTCGGCGCTTTCGAAGTGGCCGTGCCCTCCGGCTCGGACATCAGCAAGGACAGCGAGCTGGTGCCGCAGCTCTACCAACTCTTCCGCTTCGGCGAACACTTCAGCGTGCAGACCAGCATCGGCTACTCCGCGATCATCGGGCCGGAAGAAGGCGGCACCAACACGCTTGAGTACGACGTCGTGGTCGGCTGCAACCTCGAGCATGAAGAGCTTCCCCTGCCTGGCGTCGAGCGTATGATCCCGCTGTTCGAATTGAACGGCACGCGCGGGCTCTCGCACGGAAGCAATGGAAACAACGCACTCTTCGGCACCGCCGGCGCCCGCTTCAACCTCGCGCCCATCGGCGCCGCCCAGCCGCGAATCGGCGTCGGCTACGTCTTCCCGATCGACCAGGGGGCGCGCGATCAGCTCGACTGGGGGATCATCACCAGCCTCGTGTTCGAGTTTTGAGATTCAGCGGGCGAACTCGGGACGGAGCATGCCGCCATCTTCGATCGAGAGAGCGAGCGCTTCCCAGCCCCCATCGAAGATTCCCACGGCGCCATCGACTCGCGCTTCCTCTCCCGCCTGCAGCAGGTCGACCAGCTTCGGCAGAAGGTGCATGCACGCGTTGCCGGGGAATGGCGGCAGCCACCGCCCGGGCGAGCTCCAGCATTGATACAAAAGACTTTCCCCGTCCATCGAAGCGGCAGCGCAGGCGATCGCGCCGTCGTCCTCGGTCGGCGACGCTCCGTAGTTCTCGACGCCTTCGGCGCTTGGCTGGGACGGATTGGGGTGGATCCCCTCCCACCGGTGCGATGTGAGCACCTTCAAGCCCCGCGGCGTTACCGCTTCATACCAAAAGCGCCCCTGGGCGGATCGTTCCAGCGGCACCTCCCCCGCAATGAAGTCGCGGTTGCTCCATCCCGGCCGCCCCGGCAGGTGGCTCACGCCCGCGCAGATGTTCAACGATACGCCCGGCAGCGCCGCATCGCCGATATTCTTCACGCGAACCTGCGTGCGGATGCCCCCGTCGTGCTCGCGGATCAGCACCTGAACGCCGAACGTCCCATGCGCCCGCAGCCGGCCGCACAGCACCTCGCCCTCGCGCTCCCAGCGTCCGGAGATCGTGTGCACAAACGGGGTTTCGTCACTCCTGATCTGGCCCTCGACGTGAATGAATTCCGGGAGCAGCACGCGAAAACTCGGTGCCGCCCGGCCAGGCAGGACCACATCGAAGTCGGAGCAGTCCGGCGACTGTTGACGAAGCATGGGATGGAGGCTGCGCCACTAGCGCAGCCGCGTGTCGCTGTTGCTGATGCCGCGCAGCGCCAACGTGAGCGCGTCCACATTGCTCGCCAGGCGCTTGGCTTCGTTCACGTCGATGATCTGCTTCTGGAACATCTCGGTCAGATGCTGGTCGAAGCTCTGGCTCCCCGACTCGCGGTTGCCGACGGCCCCTTTCAGCTTCTCGAACTCCCCGTCGATGATGTACTTCCGCACGATTGGAGTCGCCATCATGATCTCGACGACCGGGATGCGCCCCTTGCCGTCGCGCCGCTTCGCCAGCCGCTGACACATCACCGCGATCAGGTTCAGCCCAAGCTGCGTCTGCTGCAACTCCTTCTGGTTGGCATCGAACAGCGACACCATGCGCTCGATCGTCATCGGCGCGTTGGTGGCATGGACGGTGGTGAAGACCAGGTGGCCCGTGTCCGCCGCCCGCAGCGCCGTGGTGAGCGAAAAGCTGTCGCGGATCTCGCCGATCAGGATCGTGTCCGGGTCCTGACGCATCATCGCCCGCAGGGCATATTCATAGCTCTCGCTGTCGGTGCCGACTTCCACCTGGCTGACCAGCGACTTGGAATTGTCGTGCTGATACTCGACCGGGTCCTCAACCGTGATGATCCGCTCCGCACGGCTGCGGTTGATCTTGCCGATGATGGCGGCCAGCGTCGTCGACTTGCCGCTCCCGGTGGTGCCCGAGACGATCACGATGCCGCGATGATGGTTGGAGAGTTCTTCCACCTGAGGCGGAAGGTTCAACTCGTCGAACTTCGGGATCTTCGTCACGATCCGCCGCATCACGATCGCGTAGCGCTCGCGGCTGTGGAAGATGTTGACGCGAAAGCGCGCCGACTTGTCCGGCATCGCGTAGGCCAGGTCGATGGCGCCTTTATCATGCAGGATCTTCTTCTTGTCCGGGTCCGTGAGCATCTGGTTGACGAATTCCAGCATCTGCTCATCGGTCATCGGCCCGCAGTCGAGAAATCGCGCCCGGCCGTCAACGCGGATCATCGGCACCGAACCCGCCTGCAGGTGCACGTCGGAGCCGTTGATCTTGATCGAGGTTTTCAGGAAATCGTGCAGGGCAAGCCGCCGCTCCTCCACGTGAATGTGCGGCTGCGGGGTTTCGCGATCGATGTCCGCATTCTCAACGACAGGCCCGACTTTCGTTTCGGTGGGAGGCATGTACGGCACCTTTGGTTAGCTACTGAATTATTCCCCGGCCGGCGCATTGCTTCAAACCTGAAATCGTGTGCAGCAAGCGCGAATTCTACGCGGGCCCCGGCCGGTTCACCAACGCCTGGCGCGTCTGCTCCCGAGGCGGCGGGGAACTAGAAGCCAAACGTGGTGCCGATCCAGGTGGTGGTCTGGGGATGAGCGCCGCCGGTCTCGCCTGTGCTGACGACGAGAAGGTTGTTCACCCAGCCTGCCACCGCGGCGGCACGTCCCTCGGGGATCGGCGTCAGGGGGCGCCAGGCGTTCAGTTGGGGGTTGTATTCGCTCACCTCCGCACGCGCGGACGGGCCATTGGCTGCGCCGCCGATTACGAGAATCCTGCCGTTGCGCACGAAGGTAGAGGAGCCGATATGCCCGCGGGCGAGCGGCAAGGGGGCGGCCGATGTCCAGGAATTCGTCGCCGGGTCATACACGCTGACGGTGTTCTGGTTGGCGTCGGCTTCGCCGTTGCGATGCTGTCCGCCAATGGCGTAAAGCTTCCCGCCCAACTGCCCGCCGCCAAGATGATTCCGCGGATTCGGAAGCGCCGCCGCGCCGCGCCATCCGCCGGTGTCGAGATTGAGCACGAAGTGGCTGCTCTGGTCGAAGCCGGTCAAGAGGTTTCCCGGGCCGAGCCCGCCGAAATAGTGCACTTCCCGGCCAAGCAATCCCGCCGCCCCTGCCGCCCGCGGCTCCGGCAGCGAAGGGCCCCGGCTCCAGGAGTTGGACCCGATGCTGTACTTCCAGACATCGGTGGTCGAAGGGCCCGGATCGTTGCCGACGAAACCGCCAAAGAGGCAAATCGTGCCGCCGTCGACGATCACCGCCGAGTGCGTCACCGGGATCGGCAAATCAGCGATCCGCGTCCAGGAATTGGACGCGACGTCGTACACATCCGACCGCGTGGTGGCCTCGATGCTCGTGTTGAAGAACCCGCCGAAGACGTACAGCTTCCCATTGACCGCGGCGCTGTGGGCTTCGAAACGCGGGATGGGCGACGGCGCGGCCGTTTGCCAGGAAATACCCGCGCTGCTGGTCGAGGCCGCGAAGCGCAGCCAGTCGAAATTGCCCACCGCGGTCGTGGGCCCGTTGACGTCCATGATCAGGCGAACGACATGCCGGCCCGCCGAAAGCGAAACGCCCGGCTTCGTCAGCGTTTGATAGGACGCCCAATCTCCCGTGTTGGGGATCGTCAGCGAGCCGGTGCGGTCGACGCCATCGACAGCAACATGGAAGCGCCCGCCCTGGCCCTTTGAGGCGACACGCGCCTGCAATTCGAACGTCCCAGCCGTCGGCGCGTTCACCGTGTACTGCACCCACTCGCCCGCATAGGTAGCGCCGACGATATGCCCGCCGCTGCCGACGGCGGAGTTGGCGATATCGACGCCGGTGCCCCGATACGTGCCGAGCGAGTTGACCGAGTCGCGGTCGTGGTAAGCGATGCCTTCGCCGCCGTTATCGAAGTTTTCCGCTTCGATGGTTCCGGGAAGATTCACCGGCGTGCCGCCGAACGGAGTCGCTCCGCCTGGCGCCGGCGAGTCGATCCGCGTAAGTTCCAGGAAGTCGATCTTGTTGTTCACCGCGCCGGACGCATTGGTGATGGTGAGCGCGCCGTCACCAACCGTGACGCGCGCCGACCCGTCGAACCACGGCTGCCCCGAAGTCGGCGTTCCCGACAGGATCTGCACGCCTTCGGCCAGGATTCGATACACGCTGTCGACCGCGCTCGGATCCCCGGCCACGACGCGCACGTCATAGCTGCCGCTGGGGACGGCGATCGCCCACACATTGTTGGTCCCGCGCTGCATGTGGTTGAGCGTGTCGTAGCGCTGGTCGGGAGACAGCGGCGCGTTGCGGTCGCGCGCGTTCGCGGTGTTGTCCCAGCGCCACCCGTACGTCTGGCCGTTGCCCCGCGGCCCGTAGTTGTTCCCGCTGTCGAGCAGATATCCTGCAGGCACCGGCGAGCCTGCAGGCTGAAAATTGATCTTCAGCGCCAGCGGAGTGGTCGCGAGAAGTCGGCGCTCTTCCAATGACTCGATGGCTGGGTGAACGGCGCGCACGGCGGACAAATGACGGCGCCACAACTCTCGCAACATTCACTTCCTCCGGAACAGCGGACGCATCTGATTCCGGCAGGATAGCAACCCGGGCCCCGTGCGTGAAATGGCTGAAATCAGGTCGTCAGTCGCAGCGAGGGTGGGGGGGGCCGCGTTCGGCACGACCCGGCATTGCCGGAAGCTTCGCCTCATGAAGGATAAGGAGTGATGTAGGTTTGATTGCTGGGGGAAGGGGCATTCCCCGTTGTGACGATCAGCTGTCCCCCCGCATAAGCAGAAACCGAAGACTTCCGCGCCGTCGGCAAGAGCGGCAGCGCCGACCACTTATTCGTCGCCGGATCGTATTGCGTTACATCACGAATAATGATCTCCCCGTTGCCGTTGATCTGCCCGCCGGCGATCACGATCTTGCCCGCAGCCACCGTTGTCGCGGGTCCGATGTGCCCGCGCCCGAACGGCAGCGGCGCCGCCAGCGACCACTGCCGCGTCGCCGGGTTGTAGACCCGCACCGTGGTCATGTTGCTCGTATTCTCAATCTTGTCCTTGATGCCGCCGATGGAATACAGCTTGCCGTTCAGCGACTCGCCGGCCATGTGATCGACCGCCTCCGGCAGCGGCGTGTCCCTGGTCCAGCCGGTGGGATTGTCGAGGTTCAGCCTCCAGTGGTCCGCGGCCGCAAGGCGATTGATCTTCAGACCACCCCAGTAGTGCAGCTCGCGCCCGACGACCGCCATCGCGCCCGCGCCTCGCCCATCGGGCAGCGATGGTCCCTGCGACCAGGTGTTGGTATCCGCGTTGTACTTGTAGACCAGCGCGCTCGAGCTGACCCCGTCGTGCAGGAACAGGCCCGCCACCCAGATGGTGTGCCCGTCGACGGCGGCGGAAGCATGAGTCATCGTCACCGGGATGTCCGCCGCTCGCGACCAGCTGTTGCTCGCCGGATCGTACACATCCATCTGACGCGTCACGGCCAGGCTGTCGTTCAGGAACCCGCCGAAGACGTAAACTTTTCCGTTCACCACCGCGCCGCTGCCTTCGGAGCGGGTAAGCGGCGACGGTGTCCCCGCCCGCCAGGAGACCGGGGCGCTCACGTGCGGCACGAACTTCAGCCAGTTGATGCTGCCCACCGCGGTGGTCGCCCCGTTGGCGTCCAGGGCCAGCCGAACCACGTGCTGCCCCGCGCTGAGGGTGATGCTGGATTTGGTCAGGGTGGTGAAGTTGCTCCAGGAGCCGGTATTCGGAATGGTGAGCTGCCCGCTGCGGTCGACCCCATCCACTGCGACATGAAAGCGCCCGCCGTTGCCGTTCGAGGCGACACGCGCCTGCAAATCGAACGTGCCTGCGGTCGGCACGTTCACGGTGTACTCGAGCCATTCGCCCGCATAGGTCCATCCCAGCGTGTAGCCGCCACCCGCGTCGGTGGTGCCGTTTAGATCGACGCCGGTATTTCGGTACGGCGTTCCGTGGTTCACCGGGTCCAAGTCGTGATATGCCACGCCTTCGCCACCTTCGTCGAAGTGCTCCGCCTCAATCGTGCCGGGCAACGAGACCGCTGTTCCGCCAAAAGGCGATCGGACCCCGACGCTCGCGGCAGCGCTGGTGATATCAACGAAATTGATCTTATTGTTAACCGCCCCCGACCCGTTGCTGACCGTGAGCGCCCCGTCCGTGACGTTGACGCGAACAGAGCCATCGAACCAGGGCTGACCAGGGGTCGGCGTGCCGCTGACCGCCAGGACACCCTCGGCGTTGATGCGGTAGACGCTGTCGGTCGCGGCCGGATCGCCGGCGACGACGCGTACGTCATACAGCCCGTTCGGGACGGCAATCGACCAGACGCTGCCGCCGCCCGGCTTCTGCATATGGTTCAGGGTGTCATAGCGCTGATCGGGTGAGAGCGAAGCATTGCGGTCCCGCGCGTTGGCGGAGTTGTCGACGTTCCAGCCGTAGGCAAAGCCGTTGCCCCGATCCGCGAAGGCCCGCCCGGTGTCCGCCACCCAGCCGGCAGGAACCGCCGCCGCGGCAGGTTGGAAGTTGAGCTGCGCGTGGAAGCCGCTGAGAAGGACCCGCCCCTCCAGCGATTCGATCGATACGGGAGAAGGAGGCGACATTGAGGCTCGGTGCACGCCCAACAACTCGATCATCTGGCCTCCACGACAGATCTTAAATTCAATGCCGCCGCCGTGGAACGTCAGATGCGTGCACTGCGCGGGCAGGGGGTTCAAACGCACGCGGCAGCCTCAGCCCGGGACGCCTTGCCACGTCGTCGTCTGCGACGAACCGCCGGTGAAGTAAATGAGGCCGCCGATCTCGGCGGCAACGCCTGAGAAGCGCGGTGCCGGCAGTGAGGTGAGAGAGACCCACGTGTTCGACCCGGGATCGAACGCCCTCACGTTTGCAACCGAGACGGTATGTGCCGATTCGCCCCCTGCGACAATGATCCTGCCGCCCATGACAAACGTCGAAGAGGAGATGTGGGAGACCGCGGCCGGCATCGGCGCCTTCAGGGTCCACTGACCCGGATTGGCTGGGTCCCACACCTGCACGGTGCTCTGCGTCGTCAACGCGGCGTCATTGCCGTGCTGCCCGCCGATCGCGTAGATCTTCCCGCCGAAATTGACATACCCCATATGGCTGACGGCGTTAGCCATTGGCGTCGAAGTGGTCCAGGTCGTGCCCCCCGATAGATTCAGCACGTAATGATTCGGCGTATCGACCCGGTTGATGTCATCGCCGCCGAAGTAGTGCAGTTCGTTCCCGAGGGCAACGAGACCACCGCCGGCGCGAAGAAGTGGAAGCTTGGGCATCGCGGTGTAGGTGTTGCTGTCGACGTTGTAGCGCCAGACGTCGGCGCTGCCGAAAGTCTGGGCGTAGCCGGGACCCGTGCCGATGTATCCGCCCGCGATGTAGATGTCATGACCGATGACGGCCACGCCCGCGTGGGTAATTGGTTTCGGCAGGTCCGCGATGCGCGTCCAGGTATTGGTCGCGGTGTCGTAAACGTCCGAGCGGGTGACGGGGCCAAGGTCGCCGCTGAATCCGCCAAAGACATAAAGCTTCCCGTCGACCGCCCCGCGCAGCGCCTCGGCGCGAATGATCGGCGCCGCCGCCTTTGTGGTCCAGGTAATCGTCGTGAATCCCGTGGGGGCCGGCGCAGTGGTCGCTGACGCGGTGTTCGTCGGGGCGGAAGCGCCTGCCGAGTTCACCGCGCGAACGCGATACGTGTAAGTGGTGTTGCCCGGCAGATTGGAGTCGGTCCAGGTTGTCGTATTCGCGGCCAACAGAGCTGCTTGGGAGAAGTTGACGCCGTCACTTGAGCGTTCGACGCGGAAGTTGGTTTCATTCGAAGAGTTGTCGACCCAGTTCAGCCTGATCTGCGAGGAGGAAACCGCGGAGGCTGTCAAGCCTGACGGCGCATTCGGAATGGTCGCCGCCGCCGCGGGAATCAACTCGATCCCCGAGACAATCGCGTGATCCAGGCCGGCGTCGCGGAAGCTCAGGTCAAGAAAGCCATCGCTGATGTTGACGCTGAAGCTCTTGACCAGCGCCGCCTTGCCGCCGCCGCTGGCGGCGATATCGAAGTTGCTCAGGATCGAAGCGCCTTCGGCGGTGACGTTGAACTTCCGCATTCCGGCGGCGGTGTAGATCGGGTCGGCGAAGTGCAGGTTCAGGATGTATCCGCCCGATTGGGCCGGGATGTGGTAGTCGAAGTTGCCCCACCGGCGCGTGTAGTAGAGCGGATCGCTGGTGGTATTGGCCACATCGTAGGCGGCGGTGGACGCGGTGCCGCCGGTGAAGAAGGCGTCCTTCGCCCACAGCTTGCCGGATGCATCCGTATAAGCGGCGCTGCTGGCGACGTCGATGCGAATGATCGACGAAGTGTCGGCATTCGGCGTCGTGATCGGGCCGACGATGTTGGTGTACGCGGAGTCGCCCGCGGCGTTGGTCGCGCGGACGCGATAGGAGTAGGCGGTCTCGCCTTTCACCGTGTTGTCGGTGTAGCTGGTTGAGTTGGCGGCGGCGATCGGAAGCGCGACGAAATTCGTGCCGTCGGCGGAGCGCTCGACTTCAAAGCCGCTCTCGTTGTCGGAATTGTCAGCCCATTTCAGATTCATCTGTGTCGCGGAAGCCGCCGACCCGGTGAGATTGGTGGGGGCGGCGGGAGGGGTCGTTGTTTGCCCGTCGAACAGATGCTCGGTTGGGATGATCTCCTGCGGGATGCTCTTGGAGGACCAGTAGAGCAGCGCCCCGGCGCGGCCGGTGTTCTCGAAGTAGTCCATCTGCAGGTTGTACTTCTGTCCCGCGACGAGCGTTACCGGCGCCGACGAGTGGTAGGCGAAGCTGCCGGCCGTGAACGCGTCGATGATCAGCTTCCCGTTGAGCCAGACGCGGGCGCCGTCGTCCACCCCGGCGGTGAAGGTCATCGCTTCGCTCGTCGGCGCAAGCACCTGGCCGGTCCACCGCACCGAGTAGGTGTCGTAACCCATCGACGGCGCAGGAGAACCCGACGCCCACCAGAAGTTGATCGACGAGTCCGTTCGCGTCAGCTTCAGGTTTGTAAAGTCGGCGTTGTCGTAATACCGGGCCAGCAGGCCGCTGCCGAGTTCCTCGCCGGCGCCGTGCAGCAGGCAGCGGTTCTCGAGTCGCTCGACCACGGGACGGGCGGCACGGACGACGGCATCAGCGGGACCCGGACGGCTAAGTCGGTTCATTGAGCTTTCTCTACAGCAGAGGGGTTGGGCACATCAAAACTTCTTAGTGCGAACATACCCCGTGCCCCGATCGCGGAGACTCGCCCGGGCCGTTTTTGAAATGGCCGGCGTTTGGCCTGACGCGAAGCTGGCGAAGCCTTGCGCACGCTAAGGTCTATATCGGCTGTACGGGCGTTTCCGGTTCTCTCCACCGGTGCTTAAACTATCCGTGAATGAAACCGAAGGCCCTGATTCTTCGTTCTGCGGGCACCAACTGCGATGCCGAGACGCAATACGCGTTCGAGCTCGCTGGCGCAGAGGCCCAGCGGCTTCACATCAACCGTCTCCTCCGAGAGCCGTCCTTGCTTGATTCGTTCCAGATCCTTGCCATCCCCGGCGGCTTCAGTTATGGCGATGACATCGCCGCGGGGCGAATCCTCGCCAACCAGATTTCCCACCACCTCGCCGACCCGCTGCGCCGGTTCGTCGAGACCGGGCGGCCGGTGATCGGCATCTGCAACGGCTTCCAGGTGCTGGTGAAAACGAACCTCCTACCCGGCCCGATTGCTGGCCGAAGCGGGCAGGCATGCACGCTGACCAACAATGATTGTGGGCGCTTCATAGACCGATGGATCCGGCTCGCCCCCAGACCCAGTAAGTGCATCTGGACAAGCGGCCTCGAACAGCAGCAAATGGGTGTTACCTCGCCATTCGCCGCCGGCGCCCCCACTCTTGAGTTGCCCGTTGCCCACGGCGAAGGCAAGTTCATCCCCGCTGAGGAATCCGTTCGACAGGCGCTCTGGAGCAACGGCCAGGTTCCCTTGATCTATGCCGCGCCCGACGGCGCCCCCGCTTCGGGTCAGTTCCCCGATAACCCCAACGGCAGCGTCGATGACATCGCGGGCATCTGCGATGCCTCGGGGCTCGTATTCGGGCTCATGCCGCACCCGGAGCGATATGTCGACGCACTGCAGCACCCGGGGTGGACACGCTCCCCTCCACTATCGCGGGAAGGCCACGGTTTGCGAATCTTTGTCAATGCGCTGCGCCACGTCCGCGATGCGGTCGGCGTTGGTATTTGACTAAAAAGGGGGGGTGTTGCGAGCGGACTGAGCCTATCAACACCCTCGAGAACAGTCGTTATTCCCTGCCGCATCAGCAGTTAAGGGCCTCATACATTTAGCCGTTATGGTTGCGCTAAATTGCCTATTCCACGAAGGCAGTGCGCTCCGTACATTGGCCCCACCCAGCCGGTGTCAGCCGGCTGGCCGCGTAACCAGTAGGTCTGGTTGCGTGTCGCGGGTGGAGGCAGGACCCGGTAGACACCCTGTCCTCGCTCGCGCGGGCCAAGACACCGCAATGGCCCGGGGCATCAGCCCGACCCGCGGAAACATAAGTCCGACGGGAAGTAATCTTCAACTCCATTGAAGGAGGACTGTATGTTGCGGAAAGCGTTGGTGATCCTGGCGGTTGGCCTGCTCCCGGCGGTCGCTCAGGCTCAGTTTCATGCCGGCGACAAGGAGCTCACGCTCGGCGGCACGGGCGCGAACGGGAACGAGTTCAACGGAGTGACTGCCGCCGCGAACGGCAGCCTCGGTTACTTCTTCACCGATCAGCTCGAGCTCTCCGTCCGGCAGTCGGTTAGTTACACCGACCTTGGCGCCAGGTCGTTGAACGGCTCCACCCGCGTCGCCGCCGATTTCCACTTCGATCTCGGCACCCTCGTGCCGTACATCGGGGCGAACATCGGTTTCGTCTATGGCGACTCGGTCAACGACACCTGGGAAGCCGCCCCTGAAGCTGGCCTGAAGTGGTTCGTCAACTCGACGACCTTCATCTTCGGCCAGGCAGAGTATCAGTTCTTCTTCGACAAGGGCAGCAAGGTCGGCGATTCGTTCTCTGACGGTCAGTTCGTTTACAGCCTGGGCATCGGCTTCCGGTTCTAAGACCGAAGCGACAACCAGGCGACAGTTTGAACGGGGGCGGCCTTGGGGTCGCCCCCGTCTCTTTTCCAGCATCACTTGCGGTGAGAATAATCTCCGGCACGATCCAACAGTCTAACGTGAAAACGCCGGTGCTTCCGGCCCTGAAACTCAATTCTGCAGCGGAAGCCGGACGGCTTTCCCGAGACGCGCGCTCTGCGCAACCGCCTCGGTGAACTGCATGTAGCGCACCCCGGTTTCAAAGGCGGTGAATTCGATCCTGCCTTTGCCGCGGATCGCGTCAATGAACTCGGCCTCGACGCGCCAGCCCATCTCCTGCTCCGGCGGAACGGGAATCTCGCGGAGCCCGGGATCACCGATTCGCCCACCCATTAGCCGGTCATGCGGATGAAGCTCGTACTTCATCGTTCCTTCGGAGCCGTACAGGTGAAGGTGCATGCCCGGGCCGAAGCGAGTCACGCCGCTCAGGTGATAAACGCCGCGCCCGCCGCCGGCGATCTGCGTCAGCACCTGCACGCTGTCGGGCGTCCCGACCGCCTGCTCGGCGCCGCTTCCCGGATCTGTCCGCCGGGGCACGAACCGCTCGGTTTGCGCCAAGACGCTCACCGGATCCGGCACCCAGCGGATGAGCGTCTCGTGCAGGATCCCCAGCGAGAGCATGTTCACCCCGCTCAATTCCGCGCTCTGCCGCCAGCCCAAAGGTGCAGTTTCGCCGGCGAGGTGATCCGAGCAACCCAGGACGACCACTTCGCGCAATTCCCCCAGGAAGCCTGCCCCAAGGCGTTGCCGCACGATGCGATGGGCCCGAAGCCCCAGCGGGCTTGGCACCACTTGCGCCACCAGATCCGGCCGGGCCCTACTCGCCTCGAGCATTCGCGACGCCTCGGCCGCGTTCATCGCCATCCGCGCCTCGGTCATCACGTGCTTCCCCGCCGCAAGCGCCGCGATCGTGATCGGGCAGTGCAGGTAAGGCCACGTTCCGATCAGCACCGCGTCGACCTCACGATCGCCAACCAGGTCCTCCCACCTCTCAAACGTCCGCGGGATCCCGAATTCACGCGCCACCGACTCCGTCGACTCGCGCCGTCGGTTGCAAACCGCCGTGATCTCGACGTTCTCGCAGGCGCGAAAGCCCGGCACGTGCATCTGCCGTGCGTTGCCGCCAAGACCGATGATGCCGATTCGGATCGTCCCGTCGCTCATAAGCGCTCCGCTGGTTCCTATCCTCGATTCCGAGGGGCCAAATGGCTACTTTTGCCTGAATGGCCGAGCGCAGCAACAAGATCGCAATCATCGGCGCGGGCAGCGTCGGCGCCACGATCGCCTACGCGTGCATGATCCGCGGCGTCGGTCAGCAGATCGTCCTGCAGGACATCAAGCGCGAAAAGGTCGAAGCCGAGGTGCTGGACCTCAACCATGGACTGCAGTTCGCGCCGATGGCGGCCATCGAAGGCTCCGACGACCTGGCGGTCTGCGCTGATGCCGATGTGGTCGTGGTCACCGCGGGCGCGAAACAGAAACCGGGCCAGACGCGCATGGACCTGGCGGGGGCAAACGCCGAGGTTTGTAAGAAGCTCATTCCCGCGCTCCTGCGTCTCGCGCCCGACGCCATCCTGCTGCTGGTGACCAATCCCGTCGACGTGATCACCTACATCACGCACAAGCTCAGCGGGCTTCCCTCCCGGCGCGTGATGGGAAGCGGAACGGTCCTGGACAGCTCGCGCTTCCGCTATCTCATTGGCAAGCGCTGCAACGTCGCCGTCCAGAACGTCCACGCCTACATCGCGGGCGAGCACGGCGACAGCGAGATCCCCCTGTGGAGCAGCGCGCGCATCGCCAACATTCCGCTGCACAAATGGGCGGTTCCGCGCCATGGCAAGCTTACGGTCCGCGACCGCACTGAGATCTTCGAGAACGTAAAGCAGGCTGCGTACCAGATCGTGAAAGGAAAGGGCGCGACCAACTATGCCATCGGGCTCTCCACCGCCAAGATCCTTGAAGCGATCCTCAAGGATGAGAATCGCATCCTCCCCGTCAGCTCGCTGCTCGACGACTATCGCGGCATCAGCGACGTCTGCCTTTCCGTCCCCAGCATCGTCAACCGCGATGGCGTCGAGACCGCCCTCCCCGTGCCCCTGAACGCCGCGGAAGAAGCCGGCCTGCGCAACAGCGCGGATCGGCTCAAGGAAGCGATCCGATCACTGGGATTCTAATGGTGCTCTCAGAACAGAAAAATGAATAACATTCCGAACGCGACGGCGCAGACAACCACCGCTGTCACCGCGAACCATCTCTGCGACTTGCGGCGCAATCGAAGGAACCGGCGGCGCCAGATGATCGGAAGGACACAGCATGGGATCGTGAGGACGAAGTAGAGGAAGATGAAATCGGAGATTCTCCACGGCCAGCCGCCGGGCCAACCATAGCGGATAAAGACGCCGAGAAACAGCAGCCCGATTCCCGCACTGGCGGCGGCGACTACGACGAGCGCCACCCAGGCGCGCAGGTATGGCTCGGTCAACCCCACCGCAAGCTGAAGCTCCCGCCCGCATTCAGGACAGCGCGGCGACGTCAAGCCGCGAAGGTTGTATCCGCACAGCGGGCAGGCGACGTCGCGGTCGCTGAGGAATTGCAGCAGCAGCGGCTCGAGCTCACCTTCGGCCAGCGCGGCGGGTTCATCATCGAAGTGCGCCACGGCGGTATCATACGCGAAGCGCGGGAGATCGATGACCTGGCCCGCGACGCCGTCACTGCAGCGAGCGAAACAGCAGCGTCAGCGTCGCGATAAGAATCCCCGCGGCCGCGACGAGCAGGATCTTCTGCATCGGATGGCGCAGGCGAATGAATGGCCGGCGGGTTGCCAGAACCAGCAGCGGAAAGGCGATCGAGCAGATGAAATACAGCGACGTCCAGGCGAGAAGACTGGCGTGAACGCCAGGCCATCCGAAGCCCAGCATGAGGCTCAGGCATAGCAGACCGACGCCCGCGCTGATCGAGCTGATCATCGCCAGCGCCACCCAAGCGGTCGGATACGGCTCGGCCGCTCCGATCGTCAACCGGATCTGAATGCCGCACTCCGGGCAGCGCTCCGACGTGATCCCGCGCAGGTTGTAGCGGCAGACCGGACAGGGCACGTCGTTGTCGTGCAGCAGTTCCAGCAACAGCCGGTGAGTGCCCTCCCCGCGCTGCCCCGCCTCCACGGTCGGTGGGAAAAAAGTCTGGGCCTGCTCTTCCACGGCGCCATCATACGCGTTGGAGTGTCGATCAGGACCGTCTTCACCACTCCGCCGGTCTTCACCAGGCCTATATCCGCCGAGCTGGAGCCGCCCTTCCGGGAACACCCCGCTTCGCCGCGCCGCTCATTTGCGGTTACAAACGCGCTTGATACATGCTCACCGGCTACGACATCGCGTACGGCCTGGCTCTGCTTGCGGCCGCCCCGTTCTGGATGATCAAGCCCAGCGCGCGGCGCAAGGTGTTGCGGGCATTGCGTGAGCGGATGGGGAAGGACCTACCCCGGCGCGGCGCCGGACCGGCGGTGATGATCCACGCCGTCAGTCTGGGGGAGATCAACGCCACCCCCAGCCTCGTCGCCGCCCTCGCCTCGCGGCGCGCGGGCCTGAAGTTCATCGTCAGCACCACCACCGACACCGGCTACGCCCGCGGAAAAGAACTCTACGGACAAAACCCCAACGTCACGCTGGTGCGCTATCCGCTGGACTTCTCGCCCGCGGTGAACCGGCTGCTGACGCGCCTGCGTCCGGACCTGGTGGTTCTCATGGAGTTGGAGGTCTGGCCCAACTTCATCCATCACTGCCTGCGCCGGCACATTCCGGTCATCCTGATCAACGGCCGGCTGACGACTTCCAGCTTTCGCAACTACCGCCGCGCAAAATTACTGGTGGCGCCGATGTTTCGAGGCCTGAACGCGATCTGCGCGCAGGATCAAACCTACGCCGACCGTTTCATTCGACTGGGAGCTGGGCCGGGGAATGTGAGCGTGACCGGCACGATGAAGTTCGACACGGCCCGAATTCAATCCCGCGACGAAGGAGCCGGCGTGTTGGCATCGTCCGTCGGCTTGCGCCCCGGCCTCGAGCCGATCTGGGTCTGCGGCTCTACCGGCCCCGGCGAAGAGCAACTCATCCTTCGTCAATACCGCCAGCTCCTGCAGCGGTTCAAAGCGCTGCGCCTCGTCATCGTGCCCCGCCACCCCGAACGGTTTGATGATGTCGCGGCGCAGATCGCTCGAGCAGGATTCGCGGCGGTCCGTCGCTCTGTCGCCCGGAATGCCGCTCTTCCGCTCGCAGCGTCGGCTTCGGCGGTCGTCCTGGGCGACACGATGGGAGAGCTGCGGTCTTTTTACGGTATCGCTAACGTCGTCTTCGTCGGCCGCTCGCTTGTCGATCTCGGCCCGCGCCAACACGGCAGCGACATGATCGAGCCCGCCGCGCTGGCCAAGCCCGTCGTGGTCGGCCCCTACACCCACAACTTCGCCGACGCGATGGACCGCTTCCAGACGGCGAGCGCGCTGCGCATTGTTCACAGCGAGTCGGAGCTAGGCCAGGTGATCGCTGACCTTCTCGCTGACCCGCCCTCGGCCATCGCAATGGGCCTTGCCGCACAACGGGTCGTGCAGGCGCAGCAGGGCGCAACTGCGCGCCACGTCAAGATCATTCTCGAGCATCTGCCGGATTGCGGCAGGTAGCACAACTGCAAGCGGAGTGCCGGGCTGTTCCTTCTGGGACCTGCGCCGGCCACCTATAATGCCTGCACCTTCAACGGAGTTGATCATGTTTGATGCCCTCAAGAACCTCGGCGGTCTCGGCAACCTCAGCGGCTTGATGCAGAAAGCGCGGGAGATGCAGGAGAAGATGAAGTCGCTGCAGGAAGAACTTGCCAGGCGCCAGGTGAGCGGCGAGGCCGGGGGCGGAATGGTGGAGGCGGTCGTTAACGGGCGAATGGAGCTGGTGAAGCTTCGCATCGATCGGAGCAAGATCGACCCCAACGACACGGAGATGCTGGAGGACGTGATCGTCGCCGCCGTCCACAGCGCCCAGGCGAAAGCGGCCGAGATGATGCAAGAGGAGATGCAGAAGGCCGCCGGCGACTTGGGCCTCCCGCCCGGCATGCTGCCGGGATAATTGCGATGCTCACTCGGTGCGCGACGCGGATGCATCGCGTTCTATTTGCTCGAGTAGAAGTTCAGGCCCACCACCACCAAACCAATCACGAGCATGATCGCGAGAAGGATGAACAGGCGCTTCTTGTCTGTTCCCGACAGGAAGATGGCGCCAATGCGGGTAAGGACCGTGTTGCGCGGCTGTGCGTAATTCTTCTTGATGCAGGTCTTGCAATACGGGAGCGTGCCGAATTCCGTCAGCTGGCTCTCGGGGAATGAATCGCCGCAGCCGGAACAGATGCCGCCCGCCGCGAGACGCTTCTTCTTCTGGTCCTCTTCACCGCAGGAAATGCACCAGTAGCGCCCCTCGTGGTCCTTCATCCGCTTCTTGCCGGCGACATTCTTGCCGCACTTGCAGCAGACCTTTCCGACCTGGGCCACCTCTGCCGACATCGAATTCCTCCACAGACCTTGCCGCCGCGCCAGAACCGACGAATGCCGATCGAATACGATCGCGCCAGGATATGCGTCAGTTTCAGACAGCCGCGCGGCGATCAACGGCCAAACCAGATAGGATCGAAGCGACGATTCTAGGCGAAGACCGCGTAGGCCGCCAGCGGCATTTCATCATGGCGCCTAGATTTGTTTCAAGCGCGTCACCGCAGCGGACCGCATAAGCTGAGGCAGTTTCCCGCAAGGGCCCAGCACTTCTCAGGTTCAGCCCGCTCCGACGTTGACAAGCGTCCGGCTCAAGACGGACACTCTCGCAGCCGCTGATTCTTCGGGGCGGGACGCAGCTGGGGAAGGCATTCAAAATGAAATCTGCACGAATTCCTGCCGGGTTGAGTGTCGCGGTTTTACTCGCAGCGCTGGTCCTTCATCTGCTCGCCCGCGGCGATCCAGCGACCGGCCCCGCCACCACCGCGACGGCGCCTACGTCGGCGCCGGCGCCGCCCCCGTCACGGGTCGACGTCAACCAGTTCGGGGCGATCGGCGACGGCGCCGCCGACGATACCCCGGCATTCACCCGCGCGCTGGCAACCGTCGCGCCGCGCGGGGGCGTGGTCTTTGTCCCCGTGGGCGACTACCGAATTGCAAGCCACCTCGAGATCCCATCCGGCGTAACGCTCGAAGGCGTCTGGAGCGCACCCAGCTCGCGCGCTGAACACCGCGGCAGCACGCTGCTTGCCTCCGAAGGCGCGGGCGCGGAGCAGGGCGCCGCCTTCATCACCCTCGGCGCCAACTCGACGCTGAAGGGCATCAGCGTCTTCTACCCCGATCAGCGTCCGGAAAAGATCGTCCCCTATCCCTGGTGCATCGCCGGTTCCGGAGGCGAGAGCGCCGCCATCATCGACTGCCTGCTGATCAATCCGTACCAGGCGGTCGACTTCGGCAGCAAGCCTTCCGGTCGGCATTACATCCGCAACCTGTATGGCCAGCCCCTGCGCCGCGGGCTCTTCGTCGACAAATGCTTCGACATCGGTCGCATCGAGAACGTCCACTTCTGGCCCTTCTGGACCTGGGACGACAAGAGCGGAATCCAAAACTATCTGCAGTCCAACGGCGAGGCCTTCATCTTCGCCCGCGCCGACTGGGAATACGTGCTGAACACCTATTGCTACGGCTACAAGATCGGCTACCACTTCACGCAATCAAAGGACGGGCCGACCAACGGCAACATGGTCGGCATCGGCGCCGATGCCACCAATGTCGCGATCCTCGTCGAGGCAACGCAGCCGCCTGGCCTGCTGATCACCAACGGCGAGTTCGTCAGCTTTGTCGGCGACAACCCCACCGAAGTGGTGATCGCCGACTCCCACACCGGCAGCGTTCAATTCCAGAACTGCGCGTTCTGGGGCATGGCCCACCAGGTTGCCCGCATCGCCGGCGCCGGCACCGTCTCGTTCAACAACTGCAACTTTGTCGAATGGGCCAACGGCGTCCCGGCGATCGATCTCTCCGGCGGAAACCTGCTGGTCAACGGCTGCAGCTTCGGCAAACCTTCGCCGCAGGCGGTGTTGCAGGGCTCGGCGCAATCCGCCATCTTCAGCGCCAACCGTTTCGCCGGGCCTTTCTCCGTCGCCAATCCCGCCAAGGCGAACCTGCAGGCTGGATTGAATGTCGAAAAGAAGTAAGCCGCCCCCCGACTTCGTGAGGTTTCCTCCGTTGCTGTCGCCGCTCGTCGGCGCCACACTGTATCTGACCTTCGAAAGGAGTCAGATGGCTAGCGCGAAGAACAAGATCAACTCGGGAATTCAGAAGGCTGCGGACAAGACGAGGCAGGCGGTCGACAAGGGAATGGACAAGGCGCAGAAGACCCTGAAAGCGGGTGGCGACTCTCTGAAAAAGCAGGGCGACAAGCTGAAGTAGCGACGACCGCGCAGGCAGCGTCAAACGAACGCGAGATGCCGCATCACGCTTCGACGGCGCGCTTGCCGCTCTCGTTCGCGGTGGGCCCGCCTGGTTCCCAGTTCGCTCCGAACTTCTCGACGAAGCGGTCGAAGAACGACCTTGCCTCTGGCGTGATGCCGTTGAGATAGCCTTCTTCCAGAAACCAGGGCTGGTTTGAGAAGTAGTCGAACGGCGCGTGGCGCGTCGTCGTGTAGGTGAGCATGAACGTTCGACGCAGCTTGTCGGCGTGGTAGCGGCCGCGGTGAAGGGCCATGGCGTTGAATGCGACCGCATCGCCCGGCTGCAGCGCGACGCGCACTGCGCCGGGCATATTGTTTGACGTGCAATTCTTGCCGCCGTCGGCTTTGCGGATGCGGTACTCTACGTCGGTGTCCCACCGCAGATGTGAGCCGGGCACTACTTCTGCATCTTCGGTCGGCACCAACGCAAGCTGCAGTTGAATGCCGTCGCAGCGCTCCATGCCGCCGAAGAGGAACTGCTTCTCTTCCTCCTCGCTTTTGGTGACGAACTGCGAGTCGCGGTGCCAGTGGCCGTCGCGCGACGTTTCCCTGGGGTTCATGAACAGGCTGGTGCTGCGAAACAGCGGCTCCTCCCCGAGCACCTGGCTTACGACGTCCAGCACGCGCGGATCGGCGATGATGTTGAGCATCTCGATCAGTCCACCGCGGTTCTGGCGGAAGTAGTCGGGGTGATTCAAGTGGCGCATGGCCGTCGCGTCGGCCGTAGCCGGCTGTCCGCTCTGCGGGTCGCGCTGATACCACTGCGTGAGGACGTCTTCGCACAGGTCACGGAGGCGAGTGATCTCGGAGGGATCGATTAACCCGCGGACGACGATGTACGCCTGCGAATCCCAGTGACGCTTCAGATCGCTCATTACATTCACTCCGTCGAAACGTGAGATCGTGAGCCGAGGCACTACGCGATGGCAGTGGCTGTTCCCGCGGATATCGCCGGCGGGCTCGGTTCCCAACCGGACTTGAACGTGTCGATGAAGCGTTGGAAAAACGCCGTCGCCGCAGGCGTCAGGCCGTTGAGATATCCTTCTTCGAGAAACCAGGGTTGGGTGGAGAAGTAATCGAGCGGCGCGTTGTCAGTGGTCGTGTAGGTCATCATGAAGGTCAGACGCCGCTTGTCGCTGTGGTAGCGGCCTCGATGGAGCGTCAGCGGATTGAAGGCGACCGCGTCGCCCGGCTGCAACGAGGCGCGGACCGCGCCGGGCATGGCGTTGGACGTGTTGTTCTTCCCGCCGTCGCCTTTGCGAATCCGGTATTCCTCGTCGGTATCCCAGCGCAGGTGTGAGCCCGGTACAACCTCCGAGTCTTCCGAGGGAACCAGAGCAACCTGGAGCTGCACCCCGTTGGAACGCGACCCGCCGAACAGGAATTGCTTCTCCTCCTCGTCGCTCTTGGTGGTGAACTGCGAATCGCGATGCCAGTTGCCGTCGCGCGAGGTTTCTTTCGGGTTGAACCAGAGGCTCGTACTGCGAAAGAGCGGCTCCTCGCCGAAAATCGCGCTCGCCACGTCCAGGGCCCTGCGGTCGGCGGTGAGCTCGAGGATCTCCGCCAGCCGCTCCGGGTGCTGACGGAAATACTCCGGGCGAATCACGTTGAACATGGTCGTCCCGTTTGCAAGGCCCGGCGCCCCGGTCTCGGGGTCGCGCCGGTACCACTGTTGAAGGACGTCCTCGCAGAGAACGCGCGTCCGCTCGATTCGCTCCCGATCGATCAATCCGCGCACGATGATGTAACCTTCGGACGTCCACTTCCGGTTCAAGTCGTTCATGGCAAGCTCCGCTGGGACCCTCACAAGATGCTACACCCGCTCTAATGCTGAGCAAATAGCCCTGAATAATGACCGGCGGTTGCCTTCCCAGATCGCCGGTCTGCGGCAGTAGCTCAAATATTCGCCATCGCCTGCCCGAGGCGGCGGACTTCGTGCAGAGCCATTCCACCCAGCTTGGGGATATTCCCGCCCAGGTGCGGGACGATGGCATGACCGAGCCCGAGGCGCGACGCTTCTCGAAGGCGAAGCTCGAGTTGCGGAACGGATCGCACTTCACCGCCGAGGCCGAGCTCCCCCACCGCCAGCGTGCCAGGCGAGAGGGGGCGGTTGATGTGGGCGGAGGCGATCGCCAGCGCCACCGCAAGATCCGTTGCGGGCTCAGCGACCTTCACGCCGCCGGCGACGTTGACGAAGATATCTTCCGCCGCGAGGCGCAGCTCGGCGCGCTTCTCGAGGACCGCAATGATCATCGCCACGCGGTCCGAGCTGACGCCGCTTACCTTTCGCTTGGCTGCTCCGATCACGCTCGAGGCGGTCAGCGCCTGCACTTCCACGAGCAGCACCCGGCTGCCCTGCATCGCCGCCGTGATGACCGATCCGCTGGGCTGGCCCTGCGGCCCGTACTGCTCGAGGAACAGATTGCCGGGATCGGTCACCTCGCGCAGACCGGTTCCGGTCATTTCAAAGAGCCCCACTTCGTGCGTGCTGCCGAAACGGTTCTTGACGCAACGCACGACGCGATGCGCGTGAAAGCGATCGCCTTCGAAATAGACGACGGTATCGACGATGTGCTCGATGATCTTGGGCCCTGCGAGCGTGCCGGCCTTGGTGACGTGCCCGACGAAAATGACCGCGGTTCCCGTGGATTTTGCCAGGTAGACCAGCTCCATGCAGCAGTCGCGAAGCTGCGTCACCGACCCGGGCGCCGCGGGGATCTGCGGCTTGTAGATCATCTGGATCGAGTCGATCACCACCACCGCCGGTTGCTGCTTGTGGATCTGGTTGACGATCCGCTCGACGTTGGTCTCGGCGAGCACCAGCAGATCGGGCGAGTCGATTCCGAGGCGGCCGGCGCGCAGCTTCGTCTGCCGCGCCGACTCCTCGCTCGTCACGTACATGACTTTCGTCGCCGGGCCTTCCCACAACGCATCGGCCGGCGCTGTCACCGCGTGCTCCGGACGGCGGGCGCGCTGGCGATCCGCCGCCGCGGCAGCCGGCGCGCCGCGGGCCAGTTCGTGCGCCACCTGCAACAGCAACGTCGACTTGCCGATTCCCGGCTCGCCTCCCACCAGCACCGCCGAGCCAGGCACGATGCCGCCGCCGAGGATGCGGTCGAACTCATTGATGCCCGTCGGCCTTCGGGGCGTGTCGGCTTCGTCGATCTCCGAAAGCGAGAGCGCCTCCGTCCCGTGCGCCAGATCGCCCGTTTGCGATGTCATGGGCGAGCGGGCCGCCGCACGCGCATCGGGCGTGGGCGTCTTGTATTCCTCCAGGCTGTCCCACGTTCCGCAGTCCGGGCATTTGCCCATCCACTTCGGGTGCACGCTCCCGCAGCTGTTACAAAGAAACTGGGTCCTCGCCTTTGCCATGAACGCGAAATGTTACGCGCCGTGGCGGCGAATGTCGTCGCGAGAAGCGCTGGCGTCATGGCTCTGAAATGGAAACGCCCGGTCCGCGATGGACCGGGCGTTGAGCAAGAGGGAGTGGTTTCAAGAGGCGCTGCTCGTGCCTTAAATGAGCGCTGTTACACCCACGCGCTGACGAACCCCGTCATCGAGCCGAGCGCCTGCTCGGCCGTGACGGTGACGTAGCCGTCGTTGGCTCCGTCGCTGCCCGCGCCGTCGATGCCCCAGGGATTGCGGAGCCGAAGCGTCGCCGCCTGCCCGTTGGCGTCATAGCCGACGCTGACCACGGTGTATGCATGGCCGCCGACCAGCGCCGCGCCGCTCACGGGGGTTGTAGTCGCAAACGTCACCGACTTCCCCGCCGACAACTCGTTCTGGATCAGATCGAGCAATGATTGACCCGTGGCCGCGGAGACGGTCGTGTCGCTGCGGGAGCCGAGGGCCGCATAGGACTCATCCATCCAGCCGGCACTGATCGCGGCGTATGAGAGCTTCGAGGTGCGGAAGTAGGCGTACGCCTTCTCCATCACAGCGACCCAGGTCGAGTTCTGGGCGCCGAAGTCGGCATACGCGAGTTGCCCATTGGCCCAGGTCGGCAGGTCGGCGTCCACGCGGACAAACACGTTGCTCGAGCCGCGGCTGAATTGCACGGCGTAGGTCCCGTCGCCCAGGTCGACGACGCTCTGGCGGATCTTCATTGGATCCAGCGTCGCAACCGACGACAGGACCGTAAGGTAATAGCAGTCGCCGACATACCCCTGGCTCACGTCATCGGCCGACGGACCGGCATCACTGAAAAGTTGCCGCCCGGCAAAGTTCCTGTACGAGATGCCGGCATCGGTCTTCGGGTCGGCGAAGTTCTGCCCGAGCAGGTCCATCGGCGACACGACGGCCTTTTTCGCCTTCGCCTTCTTCGCGGCCCTGGTGGTCTTGGTGCTTGCCGGCGCGGTGGCGCCGAGGAATGAATTCACTCGATGCAGCGCACCGTTTTCCGCTTCATCAGCCGCCAGGTCGGTGACGCGCTCGGTGCTCCTGGCATCAGTCCAGAAGCTGTCAAAGCCATCGCCGCCTGTATCGGTATCATTGGCGCCGCCGCCGACGCTGACGAGCGTGTCGTTGCCCGCGCCGCCGATGAGCGTATTGGTGCCAATGCCGCCGTAAAGACGATCGTTGCCGGAGCCGCCTACCAGCGTGTCGTTGCCGGCGTTGCCGTAGAGGATTGCGTCGGTGGTGACGGACGCGTCGAGCGTGATCGTGTCGTTGCCGGCGCCGCCGTCAATGAGGAGGCTCTTGTACGTGCCGGCATAGGTGACCGAGCGACCGTCCACGTCGTTAACCGTGATCCCATCGGCCGATTGGCTCACAATGATCTCATCGTTCTTCGTGCTGCCGGTGATCTTCAGTTGCATGCCGTTCTGGACGGCCACCTGCAAAATCGACAGCGAGCTCGCCGACATCAGCATTCGGCTCTCGAGGGCTTCGATGACGGGTTGCGACGCGTTACCAATTCGGTTCATCACTGCTCCACTCCTTTTTGTTGCCGCGGCCCTGGCAGGCCTGCGGACAAGAGAGAAGTCGAATACATTGACGGGCGATGCAAATCGGTTGGGCAGGATCGGAAAGAGTGGACGCGGATGGCAAGAGGTAGGGGATGTGAGGGCGCGCGGTGCGCGCAAGTCCGATATTGGTGACCATTTATCGGGCGACCGCTGGAATGCGCATGCGGTAATGCTGCTGGTTTAGCCGTCGCGCCCACGCGACGTTCTTCGCTATACTGTGTGGAACCCGCGCGTCGGCGCCGCGTGGGCGCGGCGGCTAAACTGAGTGCCGACGAAGCACCGAAGATTCAGAGTGCCATCTCTCGGGCGGAATCTCCCCCTTTCCCCTGCAAATCTGATAGAATGGAACGCCGAACGCGATCCTCGCGGTTTGCGTAATGCCCTCAGCATTACATGCGCCTCCTCACAGGACTGGAAGATGACGCTGATCGATATACCTAAGCCTTTGACGGACGAGCAGATCAGTTTCTTCGAGCGGGAGGGGTACCTCATGGTCCCCGAGGTCTTCACCGACGAGGAACTGCAGCCGGTCATTGACGAGCTGGACGAGGAGGTCAACCGCCGCGCCCAGGAACTGGTCGACGAAGGAAAACTCTCGCGCACGTACAAGGAGTATGGCTTCACGCGCCAACTGGCGATGATCAGCCAGGAGACCGATAAGATCGCCCTCTCGATTTGGAACGGCGTGCTCGCCAGCCCCGCGATCTTCGGCATCATCCGCAATCCCCAGTTGCTCGACGTGGCCGAGCAAATGTGCGGGCCCGAGCTGATCGCCAGCAGCGTCTATCGCCTGCGCCCCAAGATCCCCAACCACCGCTACGGCGCCGTCCCCTGGCACCAGGACTCCGGCTACACCGAGCCATACTGCGACAAGGCGCTGATGCTGACCGTCTGGCTGCCGCTGGTCGACGCCGACGAGGAGAACGGGTGCATGTGGGTTTTGCCCCGAGCGCACAAAGGCCCGGTCGCGAAACATGGCCTTGGCAAGGCCGGCACGTACCTCGAGATCTATCCGCAGGACCTGCCCGAGGGCAAACCGAAGTGTTGCCCGGTTGCAAAGGGCGGCGCGCTGTTCCTCACCAACCGCACGCCGCACGCGAGCTTCGACAACAAGACCGACATCGTCCGCTGGAGCATGGACCTGCGCTACCAGAGCGCGTCACTGCCGACCAATGCTCAGATCACTCGCCTTCCCGAAGAAGTCGTTGACGGCCCCGGCGTCCCACCGGCGTGCTATCCCCCCGAGGCCGACTTCCTCGTCCGCAGCCGCAAGCGTCCCAATGAGGTCGTGACCGAGCCGGAGAAGTTCCGCCGAATCCGTCACGATCACCTGGTCAAGCCGGTGACCAACCGCTGGTTCGGCGAATGGAAGCCGCCGCTGGAACAGGAAGCGGCCAAGTCGTGAGTGCGCGTATCGTAGCGCGACACCTTTTTTAAGCCTGCTGTCTCATCGCAACCGTCCGCACGTCTCCGGAAGCGATTGTCCGTCTCAAACCCCCTTGATATACTCCGCTCCCGATCCACGCCCAGGTGGCGGAACTGGCAGACGCACTACTTTGAGGTGGTAGCGCCGCAAGGCGTGCAGGTTCAAATCCTGTCCTGGGCA
>JBBRCX010000024.1:0-48208 GCA_038204465.1 Tepidisphaerales bacterium
CATGGTCATCGGCCTGCAGACCACTTTCGCCGAGAACTGGCTCGAGTCGTCCGAGGAAATCCTCACCGGCGAGGAGTACTTCCCCGGCTGCCATCCAACCAGCGACGGGCCCGTGGAAAGCGGCACGAGCGGCATCGTCGTAATCAGCGCCCCCTCGGCCGGCCGCGCGACGCGGGCGCGGATCCTGTTTCAGACCCTCCTCGCCAGCGCGAAGCAGAGCATTCACATCACGACGCCGTACTTTCTCCCCGACCGCAGCGCCCGCGCCGAGATGATCCGCGCCATCAAAGAACGCGGCGTGAAGCTCAGGATCCTCACGCCGGGCGACCACAGCGACCACGTCATGACCCGCCGCTCGAGCCGCCGCCGCTACGGCATGCTGCTCAAGGGAGGGGCCGAGATTTACGAGTACCAGCCCTCCATGATCCATGCCAAGGTAATGGTGATCGACGGGACGTGGAATGTCGTCGGCACCACCAACTTCGATAGCCGATCCTTCGGCCTGAACGACGAAGTCAACGTCGCCGCCTGCGCAGCGCCTCGCCGCGAGGCTCGACGAAGACTTCAACAAAGACCTCGCCAAGAGCGAGCGCATCACCTATGAGAAGTGGGTCCGCCGCCCGTTTCACGAAAAGATCGTCGAAGCGCTGACCTGGGTGCTGGAGAGACAGTCTTAGGATTTTCGATTCTCGAATTTGCGATTTTCCATTGATTGAATCGTCCGGCACGGACAGCTCGGTTTTAATCGGCCATCAGGTGCTCAGTGCTCGCGCTGATTGCCTTCGACCCTTGAACACGGGGGTGCGCAGGGGCTATGGTTGTGGGTAAGTATGGCGCAGTCGCTCGATCAGTGGATCGCGGGGTTTCGGTTGGACGAGTTCTTGTGCGCGCACGTGGCGCGAGTGTTCGCCACGCTTCCGGGCGCTGTTCGCGATGGGCTGGTGAACGATCCGTCCTTTACGCTCTGCGATTATGAGCCGGGACCGGGCGTGGTCGCGCAGATCCTGGTGGGATCGCCCGGACGCAAAGGCGGCAGCCGGTCCGTCGTGTTGAAGCGCACCCTCCGCCGCCGGCCCGTCGAGTTTGTGCGCTACGTGATCGCTCATGAGCTTGCCCACGCGCACCTGCGCAACGCCGGCCGCTGGCCCGGCGACGACCCCGAGCACGCCGCCGACGCCCTCGCCGCCGAGTGGGGCTACCCACGGCCTTGATGCTCGCTCAACTCTGAAAGAGAAGAAAATTCAGCCACCGATGGGGCACCGATGAACACCGATGCAGGGATCCAGGAGCAGCGCCGCAACCTGAACTGAATGGTGCAATCTCAATCTCAAATGGCAAATTGCAAATCGCTAATCGCAAATCAATCAAACTTTTCCGGCGTCTCGCCTTTCGGGCGGGTTTTCCACCTGCGGTGAACCCACAGGTATTGGCCGGGATCGGCGCGGACGAAGTCCTCGATTCCCTTGCTGTATCGCTGCGTGATGTAGCGCAGCGGATCCGGCTGCGGCTTCCAGTCCTGTGGATAGATGATGTCCTGCACACCCACGCGGAAGCGAAAGCGATCGCCGACCCGTCGGGCGTAGCCGACGACGACCGGAACCTCGTATTCCATCGCCAGCAGCCCGATTGATTTGTAGGTGCTCGCCTTGCGCCCGAAGAAGTCGACGAAGATCCCTTTGCTGCCGGCGTTCTGGTCGGCGATGAACGCGGCCGTGCCGTGCCGAGCCAGCACATCCGTGACTTCGCTCGTCGCCCCTTTCTTTGCGATGATCCGCTGCCCCTGCCGCTCGCGGACCCCCAGCAGCCAATCGTTGACGTACGGATTGTCCAGCGGCCGCGCGATGCTCGTGGTCTCAAAGCCGAGCGTCGCTAACACGTAGCCGAGGATCTCCCAGTTTCCATAGTGGCCGGTCAGCAGGATCACGCCGGCGTTGCGCCGCACGAGCAAGCTGACGACCTCGCGGAAGTTTTCCAGCTCGACATAGCGCGACCAGGTATTCAGGTGGATCAGCCGCGTCGTGAAGAGCACCTCGACGAACAGCATGACCATCTGCTGCATGCTCCGCCGGGCGAGGAACTGGCGGTCGCTCTCAGTCATGTCGGGGAAACTTCGGTGCAGGTTTCCCAGGGCGCGGTTGCGATGCTTGCGATCGATCGCATACAGCCCGCTCCCCAGAAGCCGGGCGGTGCGAAGATTGGCGTCCACCGGGAAGCAGTGAAGGAGCATCGACACCAGGCGCAAGCCGACGTACTGCAGTCCGTCGATCAACGCGTTGCGCGGCGTGGCCATCGGTGGGCGGGATTGTAAAAGCTGCCACCGCGATTGGAAGCAGCCGCCCCAGGGGCAGCGATCGCTCCGGTTTGGCAACAAGCAGCCAGTCGGATATCAAAGCGGACAGCGACTGCGGGATATCGATGAAGCCCAGGGGATTGACGGGCGAATTCGTGGAGAACTTATCCAAATCGCGAATCGCACGGGGAGGACATTGTCATGGAAGAATGGCAGTGGTATTTCGCGCAGGGCGGACAGCAACAGGGACCGGTGGCAACTGCGGCGCTGCGCGATATGCTGAGCAGCGGCCGGTTGCGCCCGTTCGACCTCGTATGGCACAAGGGCATGCCGCAGTGGGCGCCGGCCGACAGCATCGAAGGACTTGTTCCCGCGGGGCTGCCGATCGGGTATGCGGGGCTCCCGCAGCCAGGCTCGTCGGATATCGGTCAGAGCGCCGGCACGCGCTGGCTCCTGCCGGTGGGAAGGTCCGGCTGGGCGATCGCGGCGGGATACCTGGGACTTTTCAGCCTGCTGGTCCTGCCGGCGCCGGTTGCGCTCATCGTCTCCATCGTCGCGCTGCGCGACATCAAGAAGCACCCGGAGCGGCACGGCAAGGGCAGGGCGATCTTCGGTTTGATCATGGGCGGAATCGGCACGGTGCTGGCGATCGTCATCTTCGTCGCTCGCGTTTTCGACGCAGGGGAATGACGCGGCCAAGTGCCTGCAAGAGGGGAACCGATGAGCGACGACGACTGGTATTACCTCCGCAGCGGCCAGCAGGTCGGGCCGGTGGACGTCGCGCAGCTTCGCGACCTCTTCGGCTCAGGGCAGCTTCGCCCCGCCGACCTTGTCTGGACCGAAGGCCTGCAGTCGTGGGTCCCCGCCCAGCACGTGCCCCGCTTGTTTCACGCCCAACCGGCACAGGAGATGCCGCCCCCGCTGGAATTCGCATCGCAGCCTGGCGCCGGCGGAATGCTCGGCTACTACACCCCCGCGCGAGAACAGGTGCCATACGCCGGGTTCTGGATGCGCTTCGGCGCGCATCTGCTCGACCAGATCATCCTCGCCGCGGTGCAGTACTCGACGCTCTTCGCCGCCGTCAGAATCGCCGCCGCAGCCGACGCAAGTGATACCGTGCAGGCCGCGCTACAGGGCCTCAATTCCCTCGCGTTCATGATGATAGGCTGGCTGTATTACGCGTTCATGGAGTCTTCCTCCAGGCAGGCCACCCTGGGGGAAATGGCGCTCGGAATCATCGTCGTCGACTACGCCGGCCAGCGCCTCACCTTCGGCAGGGCGAGCGGTCGCCACTTCGGAAAGATCCTCTCCGGTTTGATCTGCGGAATCGGCTTTATGATGGCCGGATGGACCGCGCGAAAACAGGCGCTGCACGATCAACTCGCCAGCACCCTCGTGGTCCGCAAAGCGCGTTGAGTTTGTCGTAAGCTGAAGCGATGCGCACCGACGACCTCGATTTCGAGCTGCCGACGGAACTGATTGCGCAGGAGCCCGCGGCGGATCGGGCCGGCTCGCGGCTCCTGCGTTACCGCCGCGCGGATCAAAGCATCGCGCATCATCAATTCCATGACCTGCCGCGGCTGCTGCGCCGCGGCGATCTCCTGGTCTTCAATGACGCGCGGGTGCTGCCCGCGCGGTTTTATTTGCGCAAGAGCAGCGGAGGCATTGTCGAAGGATTGTTTCTTCGTGAAGGGCCCGACGGAGCGTGGACAGTGATGCTGAAAAACGCCGGGAGCGCCTCTGGCCAGGTGATGTCCTTCGCCGCCGACGAGCGCGTCGGCGCGAGGGTCCTGTCGAAAGAGGGCGAGCAGTATCGCATTGCGATAGAGTCCTTCGGGCCCGCGGCCCTGCTGCTCGAAAGGCTCGGTCGCATGCCGCTGCCGCCTTATATCAAGCGTGATAAGCAGCAGGACCAGCGCGATGCCCTGGACCGCGAGCGCTATCAGACCGTCTTCGCCCGCGTCCCCGGCGCGGTGGCCTCTCCCACCGCGGCGCTGCATTTTTCCCTGCCGCTTCTGGCCGCGCTTGCCACTGCCGGCGTGGAGCGGACATTCGTAACGCTTCACGTCGGGCTGGGAACCTTCAAGCCGGTGAGCGCCGAGCGGCTCGAAGACCATCGCATGCATGCCGAGCGTTACGCGATCGATCAGGAAGCAGCCGGCGCGATCAATCGAGCGAAGCGCGAGGGAAGGCGGATCGTTGCGGTCGGCACGACAGCCGCCCGCGTGCTGGAGAGCCAACCGGCAGGGCATCCGCTTGTCGCAAAGGAAGACCAGACGGACATCTTCATCCGCCCGCCCTACGAGTGGAAGCATGTCGACGCGCTGATCACCAATTTCCATCTGCCGCGAAGCACCCTGATCGCGCTCGTCGCCGCGATGGCCGGCCTGGAAGAGCAACGCAGACTCTATCAAATCGCAATCGAGCAGCGCTACCGTTTCTTTAGCTACGGGGATGCGATGCTGGTCGAATGATTCTTTTGACCGGACCGACGGAACCCTTCTCTGCATCCTGAAGGGTTCGCACCTGCTCTATCTCGACCCTCTGTTGTCGCCTTTTCCAAATATGACGGCGCCACCTTCGACCGCCTCTCGGTGAACTAGTTCTTTCGCGAATCAGGCGCGCCCATTTTGATCCAGTTTTCGAAGTCCTTGATCGTCGCCTCTGGAAGCTTGCCGCCTTTCTTTTCCGGCGGCATGTTGCGGTCGGAATCGTCGTTGTTGTAGTGGATCGCCGCGACCAGGGCGCTCTTCTCCGGCTCCCCTGGCACCACCGCGGGGTCGCCCGACTCGCCGCCCTTGAGCATTCCTGCGTGCGTGTCCAGCCGCAGTTCGGCCTTGAGCTTCTTCGCGCCGGCACTGTGGCAGTCATAGCACTTGCTCACCAGCACCGGCTGGATCCTGGTCTCAAAGAACTCGATGCCTTCCTTCGCCGGCGCGGTCGTGGGCGCTTCAGCGGCCCTGACGCATACCCACACCGCCAGCAATACGAACACACCGCCACAGATCATCTGACGCATGGATTTGTCTCCTCCGTCATCATTCTCTTCTTGCCAACTTGAGGCATTGTGCAGATGCGGAATGGTCGGGCAACGGTTGGTCGCATCGACGCGCCCGCGGTACGATCTGCCCGGCATGGCAGACCCCCTGGCATTTCGCAATGCGCGGCTCGCCTTCTCGCTCGACTCGCGAACCGGCTCGCTCTTGAGCTTTGGCAATCATCGCCGGCAATTCATCGCGCCGGGTGGAGAGATCCGCCCGTTGTTCACGCTGCGATTCAGGGACGGCGATGGAAACAATATCGACCTGTCCTCGCTGCAGGCAGGCGGCTCCAGGTTCGTCGGCGCTCACAAGGGCGGTTCCGCCGAGCGCACGCTTCACTACGAGAAGCTCGGCCGCTTGCGGGTGAATGTCGTCGTGACGGTCCGTTGCGACGCCGATGAGGCGCTGACGTACTGGACACTCGCCCTCGACAACGACACGGACCTGCTGCTCGAGTGGATCGACTTCCCCGGCGTCGTCGTCCCCAACGATCTTGTCGCGACGGGCGGCGACTCGCGAATCCTCTGGCCGGGAATGGAAGGCTGCCTGATCGAAGACGTCTCGCGGCGCGAGCGGGGCTGGATGCCCTATCGCCCGATGGACTACCCCAGCAAAGGCTGGGAGGGATATTTCCCCGGCCCGACGCCGACTCAGTTGATGGCCTACTACGGTCTCGCGGGCGGTCTTTATTTCGCGGCGCACGATCCCGTCGGCCACGTGAAATCAATCGAGTACCACGCGGTTGATGGCGGCATCCGGCTGGAATACCGTCTGTTCCCCGGCGCGCCGGGTCGCGGTTCATACAAGATGCCTTTCGAGATGGCGCTCGGCGTCTTCGAGGGCGACTGGTACGACGCCGCCTCGATCTATCGCGACTGGCGCGAGAAGTCAGATGCGACCAAATTCGTTTCCATCACTTCCAACCCGCGCGTGCCGGCATGGCTCGCCGACTCTCCGGTTGTCGTGACCTATCCCGTCCGCGGCACCCAGGACACCGGCGACATGACGCCCAATGCGTTCTACCCCTACACGGAAGCGCTGCCGCAGCTCAGTCGGCTTTCAAAAAGGTTCGACAGCCCGGTGCTCGCGCTTCTCATGCACTGGGAAGGCACCGCGCCGTGGGCGCCGCCCTATGTCTGGCCGCCCTTCGGCGGCGAGGCCGACTTCCGAAAGTTCATCGATGCCTTGCACGAGTCCGGAAACCTGGCCGGCGTCTACTGCAGCGGCATCGGCTGGACGCAGACGAGCAACCTCGTCCCCTACGACCGCTCGAAGGAGTTCGAGCAGCAGAACCTGGCCTCGATCATGTGCCTCTCCCCGAAGGGCGAATTGCCCAACTCCCTCATCTGCAATGGCCCCAGCGCCCAGCGGTGGGGGTACGACATGTGTCCTTCTCAGCAGTTCGTTCACAACGTGGTCGAAGGCGAAGTCGCGAAGATCCTCGACGCGCAAGTCGACTACATCCAATACTTCGACCAGAACCTCGGCGGCGCTTCCTACCTCTGCTACGCCAAAGACCATGGCCATCCGCCCGCGCCGGGACTGTGGCAGGTGCACGCGATGCAGCAACTCGCCGCGCGCCTTGGGGAGATGGCCGCCCGCGCAGCCCGGCCGGCGATCATCGGCTGCGAGTCCGCCGCCGCCGAGCCTTACCTGCCGCATCTGTTGTTCAATGACCTGCGCTACGAGATTGATTTCTTCATGGGCACGCCGGTGCCGCTGTATTCATTCCTGTTCCACGAATCGACCTGCAACTTCATGGGCAACCAGAACACGTCGACGGTGACGATCGACAGCAGCAGGTCGCCCGACCACGTGCTGCAGCGCCTGGCGATGGCTTTCAACGCCGGTGATGTGTTGACCGTCGTGATGAAGGGGGGCGGCCACATCAACTGGGACTGGGGCACCCCCTGGAGCGAACCCGAACCGCAGCAGGAGCCGATCCTTCAGTTCATCCGGCATCTCAACGCCTGGCGCCGCGGTGCCGGCCGCGCCTTTCTCTTCGGCGGCAGAATGGAAAAGCCCTTCCCGCTCGCGAACGTAGCGACCGTCCCGGGGACCGTCCCCATTCACCTGCGCCTCGGCGGCAGGATCGATCTCCCGATCCTTCTCACGAATCGCTGGCGAAACGCCGATGGCCGGACGGCGCAATTCATCGTCAATCCCACCAGGACCGTTCAGCAAGCTGTTTTGATGCTGGACGAACGGGAGCATCCGAAGGCGAAGGTGGGGACGGATCCCGAGGGAAAACTGGAAGCGGTGAGGATGAAGGCCGGCCGAATCGAGCTCGAAATTCAGCCATTGAGCGCGGCCATGATCATGCTTTGATGCGCGCTCATCCCGGCTTGTAGCTCCCGTTGCCCGGGAGTTCGCCGGCGAGATTCAACGCGCGTGCAACGTTTCGTTCGCACGTTGTCCGACGCAGCGAGAAGCCGTGCCAGGTGGAGGCCGTCAGAAATTCTCGTCACACGCGTTCAGCGGCCACGAGGTCTTCATAAGTCTCGCGTCGCCGGATGATGCGATAGCTGCTCCCATCCACCAGCACTTCGGGCGCGCGCGGCCGAGCGTTGTAGTTGCTGCTCATGGCAAAGCCATAGGCGCCGGCGGTGAAGACGGCGAGCAGGTCCCCGCGCTGCGTGCGGGGCAGAGCGCGGTCCTTGGCCAGGAAATCGCCGCTCTCGCAGATGGGACCGACCACGTCGACCACCTCGCCGTCCTTGGGCACGTTGTCCTTATCACGCCGCGCCGGCACGTTGGCGGCATCGGGCTTCACCGGCCAGATGTGGTGGTACGAGTCGTAAAGCATTGGGCGGATCAGATCATTCATGGCCGCGTCAATGATGACGAACTTCTTCTCGCCGCCCGTCTTCCGGTACAGCACGCGCGTGAGCAGCACCCCCGCGTTGCCGGCGATGTACCGGCCCGGCTCCAGCGCGACCTTGTAGGGCTTGCCCTGGATCAGCGGCAGCAGCGCCTTGGCGTGCTCGGTGATCGGGAGGGCCTGGTCGGCGCGCTCGTAGTTGACCGCGAAGCCGCCACCCAGATCGAGCCACTCGATCCTGTGCCCGCGCTCAGTGAGCCGGTCGATCATCGCGGTGGTCTTCTGCACCGCGTCGACGTACGGCTGGATCTCATACACCGGCGATCCGATGTGAATGTGGATGCCGGCGATGCGCAGGTTCTTCAGCCCGCGGTACTGCTCGAAGACGCGCTCGGCGCGCTCGATGTCGACGCCGAACTTGGTCTCCTTCTTGCCCGTCGTGGTGTACTTGTGCGTCCTGGGATCGACGTCCGGGTTGATGCGGACCGCGCCGATGGCCTTCTTCCCGATTGACCCGGCGACGTGATCGATGTTTTCGATCTCGGCTTCGGATTCGATGTTGAACGCCGCGATGCCGGCCTCAATCGCCTCGCGAATTTCCTGGTCGGTCTTGCCGACGCCGGCGTAGATGATCTTCTTCGGATCGCCGCCCGCCTGCAGCGCCCGGAATAATTCGCCCCCGCTGGTCACATCGAACCCGCATCCCTCCGCCGCCAGCACCTTGCACAGGCTCAGGTTGCCGCAGCTCTTGATCGAATAGCAGATGGTGGCATTCACCGGCTTGAAGGCATCCGCCACCTGCCGGTAGTGATGCAGCAGCGTCGCCTTGGAGTAGACGTAGGCGGGTGTGCCGACCTCACTTGCGATCTTCTCCGCCGGAATCTCCTCGCAATACAGTTCGCCGTTCTTGTAGTTGAAAAAATCCATGTCGCGCGCATTTTCGCGGGTTTGCGGGTGGACGCAACTTGTGCGAGTCAGGTGGCAATTCCTCGAGAAAGTGAATCAATCGTTGCTCACGCCCTTCCGCAGTTTGTCGGGGAAAGCAACCCGGATGCGGCCGAGTCATTCGCCAGTGATGGGTTTGAGATGCTCGAACGCGAGCTTTGCGACGCCGGCGGCGGTGGTTTCGTAGGGGTAGAGCTCTACCGTCGCCCAGCCCTGGTAACCGATGTCCTCCAGCGCCGCGAAGACGGACTGGAAGTTGATGGCGCCTTTGCCGGGAGTGAGATGCTGGTGGACGCGGTTGTCGCCGATGTCTTCCACATGGACGTGGGCGATCTGCTCCGGCAGGCGGCGGATCGCTTCGGCCGGATCTTCACCGACGCAGAATAGGTGGCCGATGTCGCAGTTCATCCGGATGAGGTCTTCGTTCTTGAAGAATCGGTTTTTGAATTCGAGGTATTCGTCGGAAGATTGGATGAAGAGTCCCGGCTCGGGTTCGACGGCGAGGATGATGTTGTGCCGTTTGGCCGTCGGCAGTACCTGGCTGAGTCCCTCCGCAAAGCGCTCGGCGGCGGCGTCGCGCGTCAGCGTCGTGCCGATGAGCGGCCCGCCGGGTTGCAGGCTGACGGTGCGGGCGCCGAACTGCGCGGCCAGCTCAATCGCGCTGGTTGTGTGGTCGATGCGCGTCCGCCGCTTGCTGGCATCATCTTCGATCCAGGTCGGATGATACGTGTCGCCGCAGGCGAAGAGGGTGAAGGCGTTGATGTTGCTGACGGTGAGTCCGGGTCGCTCGATGCGCTGGCGCGTCGCGCGGCGGGCGGCCTCGTCCATCGCGGGCGGATACGCGTGCGGCACATCCGCCATCAGCTCCACGCCGCGGTAGCCGATGCCGGCGATTGCGTCGATCGCTTCAGCGAGCGTGTTTTTCTTGAACGCGTTGGTGGAGAACGCCAGGCGAACCATGCGGCGGGATTGTAGACACCGCGCTCACTGTGGCCAATTACGGATTGCTGTAGCGGATCGCCATCAGGCGGCGGATACTCGCCGGACGCGCGTCGGCTTCAATCTCCTCGATAACGGCCTTGGCCGCGCCGGCGACTGCGGGATTTCCGCCCTTGCTCGTTTCGCGAAGCTGCGCCAGCACTGCTGGTCCCATCGCGCGCAGTTTCTTGCTCGCCGCCTCGTGAACCTCCGCCTCCGGCGAACCGAGGTCGTTCATCACCCCAGCTGCGTCTGCGGCCTTTGCCGGCTTCAGCTCGTTGGCCATCGCCTCGACGCTGACGGCGACGTTCCGCGCTTCCCAGTAAGTGTTGGTATCCGCGTAGTCCAACAAGTCGTTGGCCCCGCTGTTCAGCAGGGCGAGCAGCAGCGTGAGAATTCCAAAGCTGGATACCATCGAGAGTTCTCCTCTGCGCAACGCAATGCGCCGGTTGTCAAAACGTTGCACCACAATGACTCTACCGGATTGCCGTCCCCCGTGAACGAAGCGGCGAATCCACCGCAATGAATTCCCTACCGCTCGGGCGCCCCTTCGCGGGGGATGTCTTCCAGCAAAAGCGGAATGGAGAGCAGCCCGGCGGGCGAGGCCTTGAGCGTAGCGGTCGCGGTAAGCGTGTCCCCCGCGCTCGAGACTTTCACGGTCCCGAGCAAGTCGACGGCGGCTGAAAGAATCGGTGCCACGGTCACGATCGGGTTGATTTCCTTGATCCCCTTCTCCGCATAGCGTGCCAGCGCCTCGGCCGCCGCCTTCGCCTTCTCCGGATCGTGACCCTTCGCCTCCAACGTCAGCGCAAGTGCGTCCCCGTCCCGCCGGCCGAACAGCGAGAACGTATCGAAGGCTTCAACCACGGGCACCCGGCGATACGTTTCCGTGACCTCCCCCACGACCCAGAGCGGCAGCGCGGTGTCAACCTTTTCGATCAGCTTCTTCATCGACGTGGCCTCCGCCAGTCCGCCCTTGTTCGACTTGATGGCTTCGATCGTCCTCTCCACCGGCAGCCCCTGGTCCCCCATCGCACCGATGACAATGACTTGATCGTCGGACGGAATCAGGATCGCCGCCCCGCGCGACGGCTCAAACACGTCCACGCCCTGCACCTGCCGCATCGGCAGCTTGTGCCGGCGGGCCAATCCGCGAAAACCCTCTGCATCGCACTGCACCCGTCCAAAGACGACGAGTACTGGCGCCTTCTCCTCTCCCTCGAATGTCCCGAACGTGGCCGATTCCACCCGCACGTTTCCGATCTCCTCGGCCATCACCACGATCTGTCGAGTAGCGCGGTTGATCATGTCGTTGCGGTCGCCGCCGCGCCCAATCCGGATCAATTCGATCCCCTTCGCAACCGAGACCGGCTTCCCCTCGCGCGGGGTCAGCTGACCCACCGCGAAGCAATTGCCCGGCAGCAGCCACCGCTCGTTGCGGATCAGTTCCAGGGGCCGCGGGCGCACGACCGGCTTAGCTTCGATCAGCCCGACCGCCGTTCGCGCGTAATCTGCAACGAACGGCTCTTTCAAGTCAAGAAAAGGTTGCAGGATGGGCAGCGCGTCTTTCTTTCCGAGCTCGCCCAGCGCGCGGATCGCCATCAGACGTCGAACTTCCACGGGCTTCAGGTCCCCGTGAATCTCCTCGATGATTCGCCCGGCGCGGCGCGAAAGCTCGAGTCGGCCTGACCTGGATGCTGCGCGCAGAGGCTCCAGCGCGGATGCGCCGGCCTTCCGTATCTTTCTTCCCGCCTCGTCCCGAGCGGGCGCATCGGCCGCTTCAAGCTCCGGAATGAGCTGCGAAACATCCTGTTGCTTTGGCGGCTGCAGCTCGGCGGTCATCGCCTGAAGCGTGACGGGCACGTTCTTGATTTGCCAATACTGCTCCGTGTCCAGGTAATCCAGCAGGTCGTTGCCCCCGTTGAGCAGGCAGAGGATGAGCGTGAGAAAGACCGCAGCGTCCATCGATTGTGCCCCGTTGTTTCACGATAGGCCCGTCGCGCTGCCGCGGCAACGATGCCCTGACATTCGCACCCAGACCTGTCGCGCAGACGTCGAGTAGTGTTTGACCGGCTCAAAGCCCAGCGGTTAGCTTTGTTCGCGCGTGTTGCGAGACATCTCACTGCCAAACTGGCTACCTCCGCAGCTCCTGGTTGTGCTGACCACCGGTACTTTCGTAAGCGTCTGCGGCCATGATTTCGTGGACTGGGACGACTACGGGAACGTTGCGCGCAACTCGAGCTTCCAGCCTCCAACACTCGCTCACATCGCCGGCTTCTGGCGCCAATCCTATTTCGGAATGTACATTCCGGTGACCTACAGCTTGTGGGGCGGTGTCGCGACGCTGGCCCGAAGCGCGACGCCTGACGAGCACGGCTTTGTGCTGAATCCATATGTATTTCACGCCGCGAATCTGCTGCTGCACGTTCTGGCGGTGCTGCTGGTGTATGCGATCCTGCAGCGAATTGGCGCGGCGTCGTGGCCGGCGTTCTTCGGCGCGGCGCTGTTCGCGGTCCACCCGGTGCAGGTCGAGCCGGTGGCGTGGATCTCCGGAACGAAGGACGTGTTGGCGGGGGTCCTGTCCCTGTGCGCCATCCTGCTGCACCTGCATTACTTGCGTGCGCTGGCGCGCGGCGATCCGCGCAGACGAGCCGCATTGCTGTTTGCAGCAGCGACGGTCGTGCTGGTTCTCGCGATGCTGGCCAAGCCATCGAGCATGGCCACGCCGTTGATCGTGTTCGTGATTGACGTGCTGTTGCTGCGCCGCTCCCTGAAACGCGCTGAAGTTGAATGCCTTTTCTGCCTGCTGCTGATCGCGCCGCTTCTGGTCATGGGCCGCTCGGTGCAGCCGAGCGGAACATGGTTCGCCGCGTCTTTGTGGGCGCGCCCGTTCGTCGCCGCGGATGCCCTCGCGTTTTACCTGCTGCAGCTTCTCGCGCCCGTACACCTGTGTCCGGACTACGGCCGCTCGCCGCGCTGGCTGCTGCGTTCAAACTGGATGTATGTCACGTGGGCGCTGCCGGCGGCGGTCGCGGCGCTATGCTGGTGGTCGCGAAGGCGCTTTCCATGGATCGTGGCCGCATGCGCGATCGTCGTGGCCTGCCTTCTTCCGGTGCTGGGGCTCTTGCATTTCGAGTTTCAAATCTATTCGACGGTAGGCGATCGCTATCTTTACCTGGCCATGTTGGGGCCCGCGTTGCTCGTCAGCTACCTGTTGCAGCGGTATCGATCACGGGTGGCCTTCACGATTGCGGTGGCGCTGGCGACGGCATTGGCCGTGCGAAGCTTTCTGCAGGTGCGTTACTGGCGCGACTCGAAGACCCTGTTTGGGCACACGGCTGAAGTCAATCCAGACAGCGTTGCCGCGCATAATGTGCTGGCTTCAATCGGGCTCGAGGAGCACCGTCCGGTGCAGGAGGCGATCGATCACTACGAGGCGGCGCTACGCACGGAGCCGGAGCACGGGATGACGCTCGTGCACCTGGGCAACGTCCTGGCCGGCTCCGATCCGCACGCCGCCATCCGCTACTACGAACGCGCCGAGCGTATCATGCGCCTCGAGCCGGTGATGCAGAACAATCTCGGCTCGCTTCTGGTGCAGGTGGGACGGATCGACGAGGCGGCGAAGCACATTGAGACTGCCATTCGGCTCGATCCATCCTACGCTGCGGCATATTCGAACCTGGGCGTGGTCTACGGCGAGCGCGGAGACTTCAGCCGGGCGGGCGAATCGTTCCGCACCGCATTGCGATTCAATCCCAATGACCCAGGCGCCATCGTCGGGCTTGCGGCGCTTCAGAAAGCGCAGGCGACTACCCGTCCCCGATAGACCCCCGCCCGCGTTTGACCGCCGCTGGCGCACGCTCTAGAACCGTCACGATGGCCGGACTGAGTTACGGGCAGAGCGGCGTCAACTACGATCAGCTCGACGCGTTCAAGCGGGCCTGCCAGCAGGCGGCCGCGAAGACGACCCCAGCGTTGGCTTCGCACGGCCTGTCAGAAACAAAGGACACCCGCGGTGAAAGCGCCTATCTCATCGAGTCGGCTGACGAATTCCTGGCGCACGTCGAAGAGGGGCTCGGCACAAAGAACCTCGTCGCGGACGCGATGCTGGAACTGACGGGCCGCAGCTTTTACCGCAACATCGGGATCGACACCGTCGCAACGATCGTCAATGACCTGATCACCACCGGCGCCCTGCCGCTGTCGGTGGCGATGCACGCGGCGGTGGGGGATGCGGCATGGTTTACCGACGCCCGCCGTTCGGATCCGTTGGCGGCGGGGTTTGCTGAGGGTTGCATCGCGGCGAACGCCGTGTGGGGCGGCGGCGAGACGCCGACCCTGCGCGGGATCGTCGATCCGCGGACGATCGTGCTGGCGGGTTCCGCGGTCGGGCGCGTTCGGCCGAAGGCAAATCGTATTGAGGGAAACCTGAGCGATGGTGACGCGATCGTTCTGCTTGCGAGTTCCGGCGTGCAGACCAACGGTCTCACCCTGTGCCGGGCGCTGGCGGACCGCTTGCCGCAGGGCTATCTCACTCCGATCGAAGGCGGGCGGACCTACGGCGAGGCGCTGCTCGATCCCTCCGTCATTTATGTGCGATACATCGCCGCGCTGCAGCAGGCGGGAGTCCGACCTCATTACGCGGCGCATATCACCGGGCACGGATGGCGGAAACTGATGCGGCTGGCGGAGCCGTTCGTGTACCGCATGACCGAGCTGAGGGACCCGCTGCCGATCTTCCGATTTCTGATGCGGGCCGGACCAGTGGAGTTAATAGAGGCGTACGCGACGTTCAACATGGGGGCCGGCTTCGCGGTGTACGTCCACCGCTCAGAAGCGGACACGTGCCTGCGGTTGGCGCGCGAGACGGGCTATGACGCCTGGGTCGGCGGAACAGTTCACAAGCAGGGGGAGAGAAAAGCGGTTGAGCTCGTCCCGCTTGGGCTGACCTATGAGGAGGAGACCCTCCAGATGCGCTAGCGGTTCGCTGCCGCGTGGGGTATTTCACTTCAAAATGGGGAGGCGATTCAGTATAGTAGTTGAGGGTTCCAGGGCGATTTCGGAGCGGTGCCTTTTTCTTGTTTGGAGAGTAATGCAACTGCCCCGTCATCTCATCAAGGCCGCCTTCGCCGCGCCCCTGCTTTTCATCTGTCTGGCAGCCGTGGCGGACCCACCCACGCCGGACCACATCGTCATCGTTGTCGAGGAGAATCACTCGTTCAGCCAGGTGATGGGCTCATCCAGCGCGCCCTATCTGAATTCGCTGGCGCAGTCGGGGATGAGCTTCACGAATTTTTACGGCATCACCCACCCGAGCCAGCCGAACTACCTGCAGTTGTTTTCCGGATCGAATCAGGGCGTTTCGACGAACACGACCTCGTCCGCTGTGCCTTTTAACACGGCCAATCTCGGCTCCGAGTTGATCTCCGCAGGCCTGACGTTTGGCGGCTACTCGCAGGGCCTGCCCGCGGTCGGCTCGACTGTGGATTCGAGCGGCGATTACGTGCGCCGTCACAATCCATGGGTGAACTGGCAGTCGAATTCGCCCACGCCGAACCAGCTTCCCGGCTCTGCGAATATGCCGTTCAGCAGTTTTCCGAATGATTTCAGCCTGCTTCCCAAGGTGAGCATCGTGGTCCCCGACGTACAGAACGACATGCATGATGGTTCGATCGCCAAAGGCGACACCTGGCTGCGGGACAACATCAAACCGTACGCGGACTGGGCGCAGACCCACAACAGCCTGCTGGTGGTGACGTTCGACGAGGACAACAGCGCCGCACGCAACCAGATCCCGACGGTGTTTTCGGGCCAGATGGTGAAGCAGGGAACGAACGATGCGACGTGGACGCTGCACAACCTGCTGCGCACCGCCGAGGACATGTACGGCACGGGCCACGCCGGGGCGGCGGCGAATGTGAGATCCATAGTCGGCGCGTTCAACAGCGACGTGCAGACGAGCACAAAGTCCTTCCGGGCCGGTGACGGCGGATATGCCGATGCGCATGACACATACATCGAGCAGTCGGCCGGTACGACGCCGCACGGCACAGACGCGAAGGTCGTGGTGGACGAGTCGCCGCTCAGCCAGGGTTTGGTCCGCTTCGACAAGCTGACCGGCGGCGGGGCGGGTCAGGTCCCGCTCGGCGCCACGATCCTGTCCGCGAAGCTGACGCTGCTGACCGGCGACAACTCAGTGAACAATGACACCACCGTCGATACCGTTTCGTTGCACCGCATGCTGAAGGATTGGGGCGACTCCTCCACGTGGAACAGCCTCAACGGAGGCGTCAGCACGGACGACATTGAAGCGGCGTCGGCCGCCGATTTCGCGCTCACGCCGAATGTCGCCAGCGCCTATGCGATCTTCGACGTCACCGCGACGGTGCAGCAATGGATCAACAACCCGGCCTCCAACTTTGGCTGGATGATGCGCGACACGGGAGGGGACGGTTGGCGGTGGCTCTCCTCCGAGGCGCTGCTTGCGGGTGACCGCCCGCGGCTCGAGATCACCTACGCGGTTCCGGAGCCCGGGACGGCCGGGCTTCTTGCCGCCGGCTTTGTGCTCCTCGCAATCCGCAGAGCTCATGCCCGCTGAGGCCCGGGTTTCCCCTCGTTACATAATACAGTTCCGCGTTGGTTTTCTGCGACGCTTGCGGTTTTAATCGTCGGCGTGGAGCCCTCCAGGATGTCGGATCTGTTTCGGGTGAGCAGGGAACAGGCGACTGAGGTCGTCGAGCTCTCGCTCCCCTCGATGCTGGACAGTGCGGAGTTTGATCAGCTGAATGAGGCGATGCTGGCGCTCTTTGGGGGACGCCCCGAGGGACGATGGGTGCTTGACGTCTCGAGTATTTCGTACGCCGGCAGCGCCCTGCTGGGCTTGATGGTCAATATTCGCCAGAAGATCAAGCAGTCGGGAGGTCGGCTGGTGCTGTGCGGCCTGTCGCCACGACTCCTGCAGATCTTCCAGACGTGCAGTCTGGAGCGGTTTTTTACCATCACCAGGAATCGACAGGACGCCATCGAGGCGCTGCAGTGAGGGCATGCTCCGAAAAGGGGCGTCCCATTTTGACGCTAAGATGTGTAAAATAAACACTTATAACTGAATAAGTCACGAAGCTCATGTGGGAAATTACATCGAGAATGCGATATGTGAGATAGCAGTCAATTCCGTGTTGACAATCGCTTTTTTCGCGTCATGATGGGTTTTGGTGAGTGGGCTTTAAGGGCGCGCATGGGATGGGCTGTCGGGCTCCCCGCAAAGACCGCTTCGTGCATTAGTTATCTCGCTTCGTGGAGTGGGTAAATGTCAGGACGACACAGGATCTGCGGTCTGTGTGCGGCTGTGGTTGCTGCTTGCGCGATCCTCGCTTCCGCCAGTAGGGCGAGGGCCGAGGTTGTTGGCCAAATCACCGTTACCGCCACCCAGCAGAATCTAACCGACTCTTTCACATTCGCCTGGCAGACTTCCGACGATCCAGCGACATACCTCCTGAGCGCCCCGGAGGAGCTCCGCGACGGCACGACGCTTCTGGGAACCATCAAGTCGCTGCAAGTGGATATCGATCAGGATCCAGGCGTGCAGCTTAAATTCGCCGTCGATGCAAACGCCTCTCTCACCACCTTCACGATTACCTCGTCCACCGTCAGCTTCTCGCCGCTGGTGAATCCCCTCGCCTTTGCCTCCGCGGGCGTAACCGTGACCGACAACGACAGCGACGGCGCAACCGTGACCGGCCTCGAGCCCGGCGCGAAGGCGTACCGCGCCTTCTACAACGGAAGCACCGATTGGGCATACCTCGTCGCTCCGGTCGTTGCGGGTACGGACACCACCAATACGGTGAATGACCGTCAGCCTGCCGGAAATGGTCGTCTTCCGATCATCAACACCGTCAGCAGCATCACATCAGAGTTCAAGTTCACCCTTACGGCCAACGACTCGGCCAGCGGGACCAGCCGCTTCGACGTTCAGGGCAACAATGTTCCGGAGCCCGCATCTCTTGGCGTGCTTGGGATTGGGTCGCTGCTTGCTCTCCGCCGCCGCCGCGCCTGAGCGATTGATTCGACGATTTCGCGATATATTTGAGCCTGCCGCATGACGGCACGCTTCTCTTTTTGGGTCGTATATCCGGCACGTTCTACGCAGACGTCGTGATGATCGCCGCCATTCGCCCTGTCACGCCTTTTTCCCGGCGATGCGAGAAGAACTCATCGGAATCGCGATACGTGCAGCGGTCGGTGGTGTCGATGTTCCCGTCCGAAACACCCGCCTCGATGAGTTGAAGCCTGACCGCCGCCGGCAAGTCGACGGCGCCCTTGCCATTCGCGAGCCGTCGCGTTGGCGCCGCTTCTCCGAACACGCTGGCGAAGGCGTCCAATACCTCCGCGCCGACTTCAAATGAATCCGATCCGATGCACGGGCCGATCGCAGCGATGGGCTCAGCTCTGGCGCCATGATTGCCGCGTTTTAGTTCCGCGATCGCCGCGCCGACTACGCCGGCGACGACGCCGCGCCATCCTGCATGAACCGCACCGACGCTTCTTCCGTCGGCGGTGCACAGCAGAATCGGCACGCAATCCGCGACGCGAACGGACATGACTCGCGTTGGGTCATCGCTGAGAAGTGCGTCGGCTTTTGTTGAATTGTTGAAGTCTTCGCCGCGCACCACCCGAGCGACCACGCTCCCGTGAACCTGGTGCACGCGGCAAAGTTGCCGCCCGCCGCAGTTCGCCGCCGATTGCAGCCTTCGGTAATTTGCCGCGATATGATCGAGCGCGTCCTGCGCGTCGCATCCGTTGGGATTTCCAAGGTTCAGTGAGTCGAAGGGCGGCCCGCTTACGCCGCCCAGCCGCGTGCTGAAGGCATGGGGCACCGCGCGCTCGCTCAGCAACGCCGAGGAGTAGAAGACAACTCCGTTTTGTTCCCGGCGCTGCAGCATAGACCCTCCGTGATTTGTTCGTTGACCAGCGCGGCGCAGCGGCCTAGGCTCCCCGTTCGTTCTTATCGCAGCCATCTTTTAGAGGAGAAGCCGAATGTCTTCAACGAGTGGCCGTGATCGTGTGGGATTCATGCTGATAGACCTCGTTGTCTTGACGGCAATGACATCACTGCTGTTTGCAGCGGTGCTCGCCGCGGCGGAGCGTGCCAACGACAACGACAAGAAGGTGCGCTGCGCCAGCACTCTGAAGATGATCGGGCAGGCGATACTGATGTACTCGAACGACAACAAGGGCAACTACCCGCGCACGCTCTTTGATGCACAAAACCCGCAAACGGTCAACGCCTTCACTGGTTGGAAGGCCAAGGACCCCTTTGGTCCTGGCGGGCCACAATCGAATGATGTGACCGCTGCCTTCTATCTCCTTCTGCGGACGCAGGACATCCCTGCTGACCGATTCGTTTGTCCCGAGGGGAAGGCCCGCCCGCTGGTCTTCAGGAACCCACGCGTTGCCGCTGCCCTGACCGATGACGCGACTACAAAGCAAACGCCTCAAACCAGGCCGCTCGAGCCTGTGGCCGACAACGAGACCGAAATCGCCAACTTCCCCAGCATCGACTCATTGGGCTACAGCTATTGCAATCCATATCCAAGCCAGGCAGCCATCGATGCCGGGTTCAAGGTCAACACGACCCTGCCGGGTGCCTTCGCAGTAGCCGCCGACATCAATCCCGGCGGTGAGAAACTCCTCAAGTTGAAGGAAGATTCGCCGAAGGAAGCGCTGAAGGACGCGAACAGTCCAAATCATGGCGGCGACGGTCAGAACGTGCTTTATGGTGACGGGCATGTCGAATGGACGGCCACGCCGTTCTGTGGGATGAGCCGGCCAGACACCAAGGTTCGCGACAACATCTACACGCCGCACGCCGTCGGTGATGCGGCGGCGGCCAAGGCGGGAAGACCCGCCGACAGCGATCCGGTGATGGGTCCATCGGCCGACCCGTACGATTCGGTCTTGCTTCCGACCGCGACATTCGGGGAAAAGAAAGACCCGGGACGGGCGGCCAGCGACCCGGGCAGCCTCAATCAAACCTCGCGGTAGCTGGAATTGTCGCTGCCGGGGGGCAGGGTGTCCGCGCCGCGCTGCCGCGCTTCCGCTTTGGCGCGGGGGCGTTTAACTTCTCGGCATGGCAACTTCCCCGGCACAGAAGATCGCGGTGTTCCCGGGACAGTTCGACCCCATCACGAACGGCCACCTCGATGTGATCCAGCGCGGGGTCGGACTGTTCGACGAGCTGATCGTGGCGGTGGGGATCAACCCGGAGAAGCGCGAGTTGTTCACGATCGACGAGCGCGTGCTGATGATCCGCGATCTGCTGAAGGACGTCGCTGGGGTGCGCGTGGAAAAGTATTCGGGTCTGACGGTTGACTTCGTCAGGCAAGCCCGGGCGACCGCCATCCTGCGGGGGATTCGCGACGTTTCGGATCTTCGTTACGAGTTTCAACTGGCGCTGGCGAACCGGGCGGTCGGCGGGGTGGAGACAATCTTCATCATGGCCGGCGATCAATATGCCCTGACCAGCAGCAGCCTGATTCGCCAGGTGGTCTCGCTGGGCGGGGATGTGCGGCAATTAAAGGCGATCCTGCCGCAGATTGTCATCGAGCGGCTGCGCGAGAAACAGCAAAAATCGGGTTTTCAGCCCGCGGAGCCGGATGCGCCCGCCACTTAGCCCATCCATGGCGGCCGCTGCATTCGTTGCAGCCGCGCAAATTCTACTTGCCTGAACAGCCGCGCGGGGGTACTTTACGCGGGCAATGATAACGGGGGCTCGGATTGGCGATTGGACGAGTTGATGTCAATCACTGCTTCCCCTGTTCGCCCTCGCCTAATGTTGTCCGAACCCTCCCTGAGACTACCTCGTGAAAGAAAGAGGAAATGATGCGCCGGCGGCGTTCGCCGGCGTTACACACTGCTGCAACGGAGACCATCGGCGCGGCCGGCCGCAGCTTTCTCAAAGCTGAGTAAACGGCAATCATCTCATCTATCCGATTCCGCCGACCCACGACCGTCTCTGCCCGCAGCGCTATTCTGAAAGGAGCTTCACAATGTTGAAGCATCTTCGTAGCCAGGGGCATTCCCCCAGGTCGAGGGGTTTCACCCTCGTCGAATTGCTGGTCGTGATCGGCATTATCGCGCTGCTGATCTCCATCCTGCTGCCTTCGCTCAACCGTGCCCGCGAGCAGGCGAACAAAGTGAAATGCGCGAGCAACCTCAAGCAGATCGGCAACGCCATCCTGATGTACTCCAACGCCAACAACGGCAACTACCCGAGGACGTACTTCGGCGGCGGCACGACGTTCGTTGCCGATAACACGGGCGCTGGTACTCCGAACTCGTTCGGCTTGCCGGCGCCTGGTCCCGTGGGCGCGAACAACGTGGGGGCATCATTGTACCTGTTGCTCAAGACGCAGGACCTGACCCCCGGCGTCTTCAACTGCCCGAGCAGCTCGGGCGAGCCGGACCAGTTCTCTGCGCTTGGTGTTCCCTCGACCAAGGAGAACCAGTCGAACTTCACGGGCGGCGCCCAGACCGTGTTGCCGAACTGCACCTACAGCTACATCATCCCGTTCCCGGCCCAGGCGGCAATCGACGGCGGCTTCAAGGTGAACACCACCTTGAGTGCCGAGTTCGCCATTGCAGCCGACATCAATCCCGGTAGCACTGGAGGCACTCCACCCGATACCCTTGCGATGCCCAGCAACTCGGCGCCCAAGGATCTGGCGAGGACCAACAGCAACAACCACAACGGAGACGGCCAGAACGTCCTCTTTGGGGACTTCCACGTGGATTGGACCACCACTCCGTACGTCGGCATGATGCGCGACCAAAAGACGTTCAAGGACGACATCTATACTGCCGGCGCTGTAGATGGAACGGGCGGCCTTGGCTTGCCGCAGGACTCGCAGGACTCGGTGCTTGCTCCTACGGACGATGCTACCGGTCAGTAACCGTGTCTCTGCCGATGCTTTACCAAGTGAAGGAGGCCCGCCACGGCGGGCCTCCTTCGTTTGGCCTTGTAGATGCATTCTTGACGCGGCAGAACCGAGGATTTCAATTGACCAACCGCCGCCTCGGCGGATACCCTATACGGTCACGCCGATGCGCCTGAATGTGCTGGCCGGCAGTGATTCTCACCTTGAGTACAAGCGTCGCAACGCCCTCACCGGCGGCTCGCGAAGCGATGTTTTAAGGAGCACCTGTGAAACAAGCTCAACCTTATTCACGCAAAAACCGTGGATTCACCCTGATTGAACTGCTGGTGGTAATCGGGATTATCGCCTTATTGGTCGGGATTCTCCTTCCGGTCTTGAACCGGGCCCGCGAGGCGGCGAATCGCGTTAAATGCGCCAATAACCTGAAGCAGATTGGGCTCGCCATCGCCATCTACGTCGATAAGCTCGACCCTGAAGGAAAGATCCCGCGCACGATCTCCGATCAGAGCACGGGACAATTCATCGCGAGCAACCAGGGGTTCGACAAGCCGAATTCATTCGATCCCGCCGTTGGCGTCAATAACGTCACGGCTTCGCTGTTCCTGCTGCTGAAGAATGGGGAGCTGACGGCGGGGGTGTTCAACTGCCCAAGCTCCGACACGGTCCCCGAGACATTCGGCCTCGGAAACAAGCAGGACCGTTCAAACTTCACCGACATTGGAAAGAACCTGAGCTACAGCTATCTGGTTACTCCCAATCAGAAGGCGATGCAGGGCTTCCGGCCCGGCGACGCCTATGCCGGTGGCAGCCAGGTCTTCTACTTCCGACTGAACCCCAGCGGCATGGCCGCGGATTTTGCCATTGCAGCGGACAAGAACCCCGGAAACACAGGGGGCAGCAGCGTCAACACGGTGAAGCACGACGCCAGCATCAAGCTGATGAAGAAGGCAAACAGCAAGAACCACGCGGGCGCCGGCCAGAATGTTCTGTACGGCGATCTGCACGTCGATTGGGTCGTGAGCCCGTTCGTTGGAATGCAGCGGCCGGGCATCAAGTTCAAGGACAACATCTACACTGCGGATCTGAAATACTACGGCTTGTATAACCTGAGGGGACTCCCGCTGAAGTCAATGACGACGGCGGACGACCCCGGCACGTTCAACAAGAATGCGCTGCCGAACGATGCTTTCGACTCCGTGCTCGCTCCCAGCGCCGGGCCGACCGGGGTCGAATAGTCCGCCAGAGCGGGTCACGGCAACGGGCAGGTCGAATCGGCACGGGAGCGCCGACAATGTCTGGTGATGTTGTCGGGCTTCGTGCCCTGAAGATCGATTGGGTATTCTTCGCCAATGGAAGAAATCCTTCCTCCCCAAACCCAGCGCGGGGCCGGGTTTGAGCTAACCCGGGTGCGCCAGTTCACGATCTTCCTGGATAACCGTGTCGGCCGGCTCGGGGCGCTGGTGCGGACGCTGGAAGAGGGCACCGGCCGGATCGTCGCCCTGTCGATCGAGGAGTCGGCCGATTCCTCGCTGGTGCGCCTGATCTGCTCGGAGCCCGATCAGTCGCGCGAAGACCTTCGCATCGGCGGTTTCTCGTTTGGTGAATCCGAGCTGCTTGCGGTTGAGCTTCCCAAGCGCAGCCGCCAGCCCTTGCTGGCGATCTGCTCGGCGCTGCTCGCGGCGGAGATCAACATCCACTACGCCTATCCGCTCCTGCTGCGTCCGCGGGGCCCGGCGGTGGCCCTGTACGTGGAGGACCCCACGCTTGCCGCCCAGCTTCTCATTCGCAAGGGATTCACCCTCATCTCTGAAGAAGACCTCAAGAAATAGCTGCAGCGAGATGTCGGTGATGTGACGCCCTGGGCGAACCTCAAGCGGAAGGGCGCGACTCTGGCAGCGTGATGATCAACCGCTCCTTCCGTCCCTTCGGCACGTGAACGCCCCCGAGGGCCGGGGTCCATTTCAATTTCTCAGTCGCTTCACGAAATGCCGCTCGGGTCTTGAATCGCTCGCGGCGCAGCACCTTGTTCTGCTGCGACACGGCTTCCCATCCGCCGTACTGGTTCTTGAAGTACCAGACCTCAATTCGCCAGACGATTTCTTCGCCGCTGTTCCCGTAGAACTCCTTGTCGCGCAGCAGGCGCACCAATCCAACCGCCCGATCGTGATCGCCGCTGAGCGAGAGGATTTCGTTCTTGTTGTAGAAGCGCGGGATATCGGAGACGAGGGAGTTGATCTGCTTGCGGTCTTCGTCGCTCGGTTCGCCCGCGTCCTTCTTCGCGGGCTCCAGGTCATACCAGGCCAGGTCGACGCCCTGCAGGATCGTTCCGTCGTCGAGAGTGACGCGCACGTCGTACGCGGTGTCGGTGAGGAGGTTGTCGAAGTGGATGACTTGGCCGTCGATCTTCCCGGGGGTCTCCAGCTTCAAAGCAGGCGCCGTCGCCACCGCTGATTTCGCCTTCGCATCCTTTGGCAGGCGGACGTCAAATCCAACTCCGTCAGCGGCGAACGCGCCGCGCGAAAGCAGGACGAAAAGCATTGCGGAGAAAATCGCGGGCGCAGGATGGTTTTGCCTTGCGCGGCACCGGGGCACGGTCGGGGAGCGGTTGGTCACTGGTTCCTCGGCATGACTACCGGGTGGAAAGAGGGTTGATGATACCGCGCGCAAGGATGCTGGCCTCCGCTGCAAACGAGAATGCCCGGCGATCGCCGGGCACTTGTCGGCTGTTGAAATCCCGGGAAAGCGTTACCGCTTGGAGAACTGGAACCGCCGGCGGGCGCCGCGCTGGCCATACTTCTTGCGTTCCTTCATCCGGCTGTCGCGGGTGAGGAAGCCGGCGTTTCGCAGCGGCACTTCGAGGCTGTTGTCGTATTTCGCCAGGGCACGCCCGAGGCCCATGACGATCGCCCCGGTCTGGCCCGAGGGCCCGCCGCCGTCGGCACGCACCAAAACGTCCATCTTGCCGCCGGTGTTGGTCACTTCCAAAGGACCGAAAATAGACTTGCGGTCGCGTTCGCCGGTGAAATAGTCGTTCAAGGTTTTGCCGTTCACTTCGACCTTGCCGGTGCCCGGCGCAATGCGCACGCGGGCGACAGCGCTCTTGCGCCGGCCAACGCCCCAGGTGTAAGTGGGTTTGGGCGCCTTCGGCTCCGTCGCCGTCGCGCTATCGGTGGTGGTGTTGGTCTGCTCGTTGTCTTGCTCGGCCATGAGAGGTCTCAACCTGGAATTTCGATCACTGCTTCTGCGCCAGCTTCAGTTCCCTTGGCTGCTGTGCGCTGTGGGGGTGCTCGGCGCCCTGGTAGATCTTCAGCTTGGCGAGAATGTTGCGCCCCATCTTGTTCTTGGGCAGCATTCGCCGTACGGCCAGTTCAACCACCTTTTCGGGGTGGAGGTTTTGCATTGTCTTGTAGGAGTAAACGTGCCGGCCGCCGGGGTAACGCGAGTAAGTGTCGTATTCGACCACATCCGCCTTGCGCCCGGTCACTTTGATCTTCTCGGCGTTGAGGACGATAACAAAGTCGCCTGTATCGATGTGCGGTGTGTAGGTTGGCTTATGTTTGCCCTGCAGGATAAGGGCGACTTTCGCAGCCAGACGGCCCAAAACCTGTCCTGTGGCGTCGACCACGTGCCAGTTGGCCGATACTTCGCCCGGCTTGGGCATATACGTACTCATCGCGGGTTCCTGAACGGGTGATCCCTGATCCCGCTGCGCACACGGGTGGCCGCGGAAGGATCGAGCAGTCTACCGGCGAGGATAAGGCTGTCAAGCCGGCGGAGAGATCGCGCCGGCGGGAAATGGGTTGGACGGATGCGAACACCTCGCTCGCTCGGCGCGCCGGTCGCAAGGGGCCGCGGAAAATATTTTCAAAAAAATATTTTCGGCCGTAGCGGCCCAAAAAGCGATCGCTATACTGCCGCCCACGGAGTCTGGATGCCTTTTCGCGTGAGTGAGATACAGCCGACTCCGAATCCGAACGCCGCAAAATTCATGCTCGACCGGCCGATCGTCGAGCAGCCCCTTAGTTTTTTTAACGCGGGGGCGGCGAAGGATCATCCGGTTGCGAACCGGTTGTTCGAGATCCCGGGGGTCAGCAGTCTGCTGCTTCTCGGTGACTTTATCACGGTGAACAAGACCCCCGACGTAAAGTGGGGCGACATCACGGAGAGGGTTCAACAGGTCCTGGCGGAGGTGTGAATCTTACCCATTTTGAAAAAAATCCAGTTTCTGTAAACTGGCTTGATCAAGCGCTCGTAACACATAGAGCGAAGAGTTTCTTCCCTCCTTACCCCGTAGGTCTCACCCACGCCTACGGGGTTTTTGTTTTCCCGTAGCGCTATCCTCCTCCCGCGTCAGACACAGTTGCCGGGCGGTGGTTTGCGGCGGGGCAGTTTTTTCCAAACCAATCAAGGATTCGCCACGTCGCTGTCATCCTGCAGCATCATCGCGGCGATCCGCGGCGGGACATAGCCGCGCGGAAACAGGATCGTCAGCCGCGTTCCCTCGGCGACGATGATCCGTCCGGCCGGGTCCAACCAGATGCGCGTCGGCTTGGTAATCGCCGGGATGCCCCTGGTGAAGGTCGCTTCGACTTTGAAGGGCTGCGCTTCTCCCGGCGTCGGCTTGATTCGCAAGACGCGCCCGGGCTGATTGAAAAGAAACAGCCGGCCGGTTTCCGTCCGCACCAACGTCACCGGCTCCTTTCCGTTGGCGATCGCGGGCAGTTGCCAGTCGGCGCGTTTGCCGGCGGCGGTGACGATGGTGAGCGAGTCGGCGCCGCCAAAGTAGCGCGTGCCCTCGCGATCGGTCAGCAGCGGCGCGCCGAGTGATTCGCCGATCGCTAGAAGGGTCTGTGCTGCTGAAGTGGACGGTGAGGTTGAAGAGCTCGTCGGGGCGGATGTCGCGCTAGTGGAAGGGCCTGGCGCGGTCGTGGGGATCTCGTCGGCGCGGGTAAACATCCGCTCCGACTTGTCCAGGGCTTTCCAGCCATCCTCCTGCAGTGCGTAGCGCCCCTCCGGCCGCTGCACCACGGGCCAGTTGTCCTTGTCCCAGCCGACGCCCATGGCCGGCGGGAATTGCCAGGCCGGCATCCGCGGCGCCGGATCGGGCAGCGTCGGATCCACGATCAGTGTTGCGAGTTGACTGGATTGAGTCGTGGAAATGGAAGGCGCGGTTGATGCCTGCATCGCGGCGTTTGCTTGCTGGGTGGCGTTGGTTTGGCGTGTTTTTGCGCTCATTCCGTCGCGCCCTGCCGGTCGGCGGAATAGCCAGCGGCCCCGCGCGTCGCGCCCCACAAGCTCGCTGTACGCCTTCTCATCTTTCCTCAATAACGGCGTGAAGCCGTTGCCGACGAAGAGCCGCGGCCCGCGCATTGGGTCCAGCACGACCCAATCGTTGTCCACGGCGTTAATTCGCGACTTACCCGGGTTCAGCTCCGAGACCAATGCGTCCGGCAGCAGTTCGACCGCCTGACCGGGACGCAGGCTCAGCCAGGCTGGCGTGCGCACGATTGGCGTCTCGTCGCTGCCCGGCAGGGAGACCCCGGATGCGACGTAGAAAACCGCGCCGCCATCCAGCAGCCGGCCGACCAAGCGCATCTCGCTGCGCATGAGCGTCATCCCGCCCAGCGTTGGCTGGATCTGGCCGCGCAGCAATCGCTTGAGGCGGATCTGCACCTCGGGCCGCTGCCCCTTGCTGAGATTCTCCAGGAGCGGGAAGACGCCCGGGCCATACTGAGTGAGTTCCTTGAAGGCCGCTTCACGTTTGTCCTCTTCATCGGCGGACATTGCCTGCACCAACTCGCGCACGTGCTTCTCGTCGATCGCGACAGACGATTCCAACGGCACCAGCGCCAGTCTAACCGCGTCTTTTTCGCCGGCGATGATCTGCAGCACGCTGCCGTCGCGCAGCGGCACGAGATGGATCACGCTGGAAGGCCAGGCCGCCGGATCCAGGTCCGCCCATTTTTCGTCGACATACCGGGCGACGGCTCTGCCAAGCGGCCTGCCGTTGGCGGCGGGCACCCACGCGAGCATTCCTTTCCCATCCCAGGCGATCTGCGGCGTCGTGAGCGCTCGGTCGTTGGCCGGTGCATGCGGCATCAACTCATGGAATTGTTCGGACACCTGAGGCTCAAAGCGCAGCACCGAAACGCCGGTGTCGGTCGGTACGACCACTTTCTCGTCCCAGGAGGTTGCTTCGTCCCATCGATACCGCCGGCTGGTTCCAATCGCATGACGACCCGCGAGAGAGACGGCCTCCTCGCCGCCGCTTGCGGCGCAGACGAGGATGGGAAAGGGCGGCCGCAACTCCGAAAGGCTCCAGTGCACGTACAGCACTTTCTCACGGATGACATGGGTCTGAAGATCGTTCTTCGGATCCATCGCCTCGGCCAACACCGCCGCGGTCGGCGCCGCGTCGGCGCGGGTGATCCACAGATCGCGGCGTGCGGGACTGAGATAAACCGGGTCGTTCAGCAGGAAGTGGGCCGCCTCCGCAAGCTTCAACGACGCCGGCAACGGCTGCGTCGCCGAGACGTCGGGGTAGGCCGACCTGATCACGTCGAGATAATCCCGGGCGAAGGCAGGGCGGGTCACGGCGGGCGCTGTCGCATTCGGCTTCTTCACCGATTGCGTGGCCGGCAGCGTTTTGGGCACGTTGCGGACGATCACGGGCGCGCGCCGGTGGGTAGCGCGGTATGCGATCGCCGCGATGAGCAGCACGCCGACGGCCGCCGCAATCCCCCATCCTCGTCTGGAGCCAAATAGATTCATGTGCGATTACCCCGGTTCGGCGGGGATTCTAACCGAAGCGCCGCTCGGTCTCTGAAAAGATCCCGTGATCGACCCCATGCCCGGTTGACAACGGCTAGCTCATAGAGGTTCGTTTTGCAGACCCTGCGAGAAATCTCCCGACGAGTGAATTTACGTTGCATACTATGTCTCACATAGTATGCTATGCCTATCAGGAGGACGTCATGCGGATCGAACGTGAGCTGATGCGCGGCGCCGGACCCGTCGCAGTGATGCGCCTGCTCTCAGGCGGCGAAAAGTATGGATACGAGCTCGTCGAGCTCCTCGCCCAGCACAGCGACGGCGTGCTCGCCATGGGCCAGAGCACCCTCTACCCCCTGCTCTACAACCTCCAGGCCAAGGGCCTGATCGCCGCGCGCCTGGACAAGGACAAGGGCTCGCGCCCGCGCAGGTACTACCGCCTCACCGACAAAGGCAGACGCCAGCTCGCCCGCAACCAGAAGCAGTGGGAAGCGCTCTCCGTCGCCATGGGCAAACTCGGCCTGATCGGCGGATGACGAGGCGATGTCACCGCTCGTCCACCAGGAGATTCACCATGTCCGAAGCCGCCCCACCGACCCTGATCCGCCAGCTCCGCAACACGCCCATGCGCGACCTGGTCCGCGGCCGCGTCACCGGCCGGCTCGACGTTAAGCGGCGCATCGCCACATCCGAACTCCCCGAACCTGTGAAATCCCTGATCCAGCGTATCGTGCGTATTAGCCGACTCTGGAAGCTCGAAAAACTCGACATCGCCGACGACCTCATCGCCCATTTCCGCGATGGCCTCGAATCCGGCGCAACGCCCGCCGAGCTGATCAACTCCTTCGGCGACGAGCGCCGCGCCGCGAAGCTCATCCGCCGCGCCAAGAAGCGAAACCGCCCGCTCCCCTGGCACATCCTCCGCGCTTTTGTCTGGATCCTCGTCGCACTGGTCGCACTCTACCTCGGCCTGGCCGCCTACTTCTTCGCGGGCCGCCCCACGCCCACCATCAACTACGTCGATCAACTCAACGAGAAAACGAAGCGCGCCTCACCCGAGCAGCTCGCATGGCCGCTCTACCAGAAAGTTATCGCCCAGTTGAGCGGGACAGAGCCCAACCATCGCGAGATGATCGTCTACCCCGGCGGTGAGCCCGACCTGATCGACCAAACGCCCTCCGGCCCGCGCTGGCCGGAACTCGTGGCATATCTGGACGCGCACTCCGATGTCCTGAAACTGATCCGACAGGCCGCGGCAAAGCCGGTGCTCGGCTTCAATCTTGCGACCGGCGATTGGCCGAAAGGCCTGCCAGGGCCGCTGCCTCCGCGCAGCGTCAGGCCCTCCGATAAAATCCCTCCGCTGATCTTCGTCCTTCTGCCGCACCTGAACGAGATGCGCACGATCGCGAGGCTGGCAGCCGCGGACGCGCGGCTGGCACGTGAGCGTGGCGACGCTCATCAATTTATGCGCGACTGCACCGCCATCAACGGAATCTCGGACCAACTGCGGGCTGATTTTCTGGTTACGAACCTCGTCTCCCTCGGCATCCGCGAGGTCCTTCTGAACGAAGTCGAGAGCGCAGTGACCGAAAAGCCTGAGCAGCTCAGCGATACGAATCTACAGCAGTTGGCCCATCGTCTGTCCGTCCCACAAACCGCCGCCGACTTGATTAGCTTCGACGGCGAGCGGCTCATGCTCCACGACAGCATCCAGCGCATGTACACGGACGACGGAAAAGGCGACGGACGGATCACGCCGGAGGGAATCGAATATTTGACGTGGGCGTCGTCAATATGGAACGGGGAACATCCTGACGCGATGGTCGCGCTGAGCGGTCCCGCCGCTCTCGTTGCCGGCGCATCGCGGCGCGAAATGCGCGCCGAGGCGGACCATATGATGGACGTCGCCGACGCCCAACTGAACCAGCCCATTCGCGAGTCGAAGGCGAGCCCCGTCGAGCAACAGTTACTCGAATGGAGTCACTCGCCGACCGATCGGCTGAAATACGCCCTCCTTCTCACACTCATGCCCCGCGTTGACAGTACACGCTTCATATCCGACCGCTATCTTGGCCACCGCGACGGCGTCATCACCGGCATCGCGCTCGAACTGTATCGACGCCACAGCGGCAGGTACCCGGACACCCTGCAGCAGCTCACCCCCACGCTCCTGCCGTCCGTCCCGGTCGATCGCATCACCGGCGACCCCGTCCGCTACCGGCTCATCAACGGACGCCCGATCGTCTACAGCGTCGGCGCCGACCGCGACGATGACGGCGGCCGCCCTGCGATCGATCGGCAAGGCAACCCCAATCCGGCACAATGGGCGCAACCAACTTCCGGCAACCCCGATGGCGATTGGATCCTCTACCCCCAATCCGCCACCCCCACGCAGGCATCAACCACGCGCGGTAAGTAGTTTTCCGCCCGCATAGGGAAACTTTCGTCCATTCCGGGGGATAAATAAAGGTGACGCGGGAGGTGACGCGGGGGGTTCGCGTCACCTTTAATTGTCCAAGTCATGCGGAAATTAGACGGAAGCGATTCGCCTTCCTGATAAACTCTGGGATCGGCCACTGCGCCCGATCCGGGGGCAACAATATCTTTCCCAGCGGTACCTGGAATGCTTCTATTCCTGCGTCCAAGCCTACCGGCTACAGCACTACCATTTCATGCACACGCACGCCGTAAGCGGCGGCAACAAAAAACCCGCCCTCGGGGGTCCCCTGGGGCGGGTTGTTTTGCCAGTTGTTACTCAACGTGCCCGGAAGCGGTCAAGGCTTCGGCACCAAGGGTAAATCACCGCTTTTGTCGCTCAAGTGACGGGGGGGGTGGCGGCTTCCTGTGGTGGCGGAGAATGTGGGGTGTGAATATTAAAGTCACAGTCGACGGATAATGCTCGCTCAAGCTGCGGGAGGTGCTGGCGAAGAGACGGCGGCGCATCCACGCATCTCATTTCGAAAACCAAGGGGGCGCATCGGCGCACTCATTTTGAGCCCGCCGGCTGTTTCGCGCCGGTGTCCTTTGGTGCGTTATTTCCGGCCCATCGCGTTAGGGGTATGTTCACTTTGTTCGGCGTCATTCTGTATGAGGAATTCTACCCGCGTTCCGGCAGCGACCTGGAATGATGTCGGCGGCGGGGTGGCGGAGGATTGGCGGAGCGTGGTCAGTCGGTGGGCGTGCGGCGGAAGCGCCTTGGGGGCGCGGCGGCTGGGCGATGGGAGATTCGTGGTGATTCGATGGAGCGTCGATGGTCGGCGGGTGGGGAGTCGATGGTGCTGAGATGGAGATCGCATGGGTTGCGGATGGGTTTTTCGCCTGGGAACCGTGTTTTTGGAGGTTCGCGGGCCCGTCGCCGGCGTGGTTTGCCAGTCGCGCAGTCGCTATTCTCCTCGCTCCCGTTTCGTCCTTCGTGTGGCGAAGGGCAAGAGCATTCTTAGCTGACGAGAGAAACGATGAGCGACAAAATTCGAGTGGGAGTGATCGGTTGCGGCGCCATCAGCGGCGCTTATCTGGGGATGGCTAAGAACTTCCCCATTGTGGAGATCGCGGCTTGCAGTGACATGAACATGGAGGCCGCCCGAAAGCGGGCCGAGGAGTTTTCGATCCCGCGGGCCTGCACGGTGGATGAGCTTCTCGGGGACGATTCGATTCAGGTGGTGCTGAACCTGACCGTCCCCAAGGCCCATGCGCCGATCGCCGTGCGGGCGCTGGAAGCGGGGAAACATACCTATGCGGAGAAGCCCTTCGGCGTGAATCGCGAAGAGGGGAAGAAGGTCCTGGACACAGCGAAGAAGGCGAAGCTGCGCGTCGGCTGCGCGCCGGATACGTTCATGGGGGCCGGGATTCAGACCGCGCGGAAACTGCTGGACGATGGCCTGATCGGCAAGCCTGTCGGCTTCACGGCATTCATGATGTGCCGGGGCCACGAAAGCTGGCATCCGAGCCCGGAGTTTTATTATGCGGTCGGCGGCGGGCCGATGTTCGACATGGGGCCGTATTACCTGACCGCGCTGCTGAATCTTTTCGGGCCGATCAAACGACTCACCGGGGCGGCGACGATCGCCCTCCCCGAGCGCATCATTACCAGCCAGCCCAAGGCGGGGAAAAAGATCCAGGTCGAAACGCCGGACCATATCTGCGGCACGATCGAGTTTGAGAACGGCGCGGTGGGCACGATCATCCAGAGCTTCGCGACCTACTTCGCGCCTTACGAGCCGATCATGGTCTTCGGGACCGAAGGAAGCATGAAGGTCCCCGACCCGAATGCTTTCGACGGGCCGGTGAAGGTGATGAAGCCGGGGGATGAGGACTGGAAGGAAGTCCCGCATCAGTTCGTCACCGGGTATGGGCGCGCGGTGGGCCTCGCGGACATGGCGTATGCGATCCGGTCCGGCCGAAAGCATCGCGCCAGCGGCGAGTTGGCGTTCGCGGTGCTGGATACGATGCAGGGCTTCCTCGACGCCTCCGAAAAGGGCCGCGCCTACAAACCGGTCGCGAAGTTCCAGCGTCCTGCGCCGATGCCGGCGGAGCTTCCGTTTGGCGTGCTGGACGAGTAATCGACCGAGGCTCGACGAATCTCCGGCATCCACCCGGACCCCGCCATGGCAGCAGCAGAACCGCTCGTGGCCCTCACGCCCGCAAGCGTGCGACCCGCGCAGATTCCAATCGCCGGTCCTTTTCCTGCTGACGAGATCTCGGAGCCGGTGCCGGCGAACAAGCGGCTCAACCCGGCATGGGTCGAGAGTCTGAGCGCGCGCGGCGAGCGAACCCTCTATCGCGGCGACGAACTGCGCAGAATCGGGATGCCTATCGGGGGGATATGCGCGGGTCAGCTGTATCTGGGCGGCGATGGGAAACTGTGGCGCTGGGACATCTTTAACCAGACCGGCAACGGTATTGAGGAATCCGATGGGCGAAAATACGCGAACCCGCCGGACGCGAGCGCGCCGCTCGAGCAGGGATTCGCGGTGCGCGTCACCACCAGGGGACAATCGCAAGTACGAACGCTCGATCGCGGCGGCTTCCCCGGCGTCAGCTTCTGCGGTGAATATCCGATCGGCTTTGTCGAGTACCGCGACGACGCTTTCCCGCTCTCGATTTCGCTGGAAGCATTTTCACCATTCATTCCACTCAACGCGGCTGAGTCGTCGCTGCCGGCCACGATCCTGCAGTACACCGTCCGGAACCGCGGTAACACACCGGCCGACGTTGAGCTTCTCGGCTGGTTACAGAATGCCGTCTGTTTGTACAGCGCAAAGGCCGGTTCGGGCTTTCACGACAACCAGGTCGTCCAGTTGGCCGACTTCGCCTTTCTGCAGAGCAGCGCGGGCATCGATGGCGCCGAGAAGTCTGCGCAGCAGTCGCCCGCGGACTACGGGACGATGGGTCTAGGGGTCGTTGGATCGAGCGGCGTCATTTTCACCGCTTCGCTCGACCAATCCGCCGGCGTAGAGAGCTTCATTGACCAGGCGAACAAGGGGGAACAAGCCGCTTCCCGGCTGTGGAATCAGCAGTTAATCGGGGCGATCGGAACGAAGTTTCGCCTCGATCCCGGGGCGGAACAGCGCGTAAGCTTCGTGATCGCGTGGCACTTTCCGAACTTACCCGCGCCGGGCCCGGAGGCGCCGCCGGTCGTCGGGCGCCATTACGCCACACGGTTCGACAGCGCGCTGGACGTTTGCCGGCACGTCGCGGCGAATCTCGAGACGCTCGCGCGGCAGACGCGCCTGTGGCACGAGACGTGGTACGACTCGACGCTGCCGCACTGGCTGCTCGATCGCGTCGGCGCGAACACTTCGATTCTCGCCACATCAACCTGTCAGTGGTGGGGCAACGGGCGTTTCTGGTGCTGGGAAGGCGTCGGCTGCTGCGTGGGAACGTGCACGCACGTCTGGCACTACGCGCACTCGGTGGCCCGGCTCTTCCCGGAACTGGAGCGATCGACGCGCGAGATGCAGGACTTCGGCACCGGCTACGACGACGCCACCGGCATGATCGCCATGCGGGGGGAATTCGCCCGCGCGTACGCCGCCGACGGGCAGGCGGGCACACTGCTGCGCTGCTATCGAGAGCACCAGATGTCGGCCGACGACGGCTTCCTGAAGCGCAACGGGGCGCGCATCCGCAAGTCGATGGAGTTTCTGCTGGCGCAGGACGGGAATGAAGACGGGATCATCGATAACGACCAGCCGAATACGCTGGATACGTCGTTCTTCGGACCCAACTCGATGATCACGTCGCTGTATCTGGCGTGCCTCCGGGCGGTGGAGGAGATGGCGCGCGAGATCGGCGAGAGTGAGTTCGCCGACAGGCTGCGCGTGGTGTTCCAACGCGGGAGCCGACGGTGCGTGGAGCAGCTTTGGAACGGCGAGTACTTCTATCACCGGCCGGACCCCGCGCACCCGGACGCGTTGAAGGTGGGTAATGGCTGCTTCATCGACCAGGTTTTCGGCCAGAGTTGGGCGCATCACGTCGGGCTGGGACGGATCCTTCCCCGGGAGCACGTGCGCCAGGCGCTGCGCTCGCTGTGGACCTATAACTGGACCCCTGACGTCGGGCCGTATCGAAAGCTTCACCCGAACGGCCGCTGGTACGCCATGCCGGGCGAGGCCGGCATGATCCTGTGCACGTGGCCGAAAGGCGGCGGCGAGGATGCGGCGGGGAAGGTGAACCCCGGCTTCGCGGGGTACTTCAACGAGTGCATGAACGGGTTCGAATACCAGGTCGCGGGGCACATGATCTGGGAAGGGATGTTGACCGAAGGGCTCGCGCTGACGCGGGCGATCCACGATCGCTACCACGCTTCACGCCGAAACCCGTGGAATGAAATCGAGTGCGGCGATCACTACGCCCGGTCGATGGCAGTCTACGGCGTCTACACGGCCGCTTGCGGCTTCGCGTGCCACGGTCCGCAAGGGTCCATTGCCTTCGCCCCGCGCCTGGGTTCCGAGGACTTCCGCTGCGCCTTCACCACCGCCGAAGGCTGGGGCTCTTTCTCGCAACAGGGCGATGGCACAACTCAGCGAGAACGCATCGACTTGAAATGGGGGCGGCTGCGCCTCACGCGACTCGAGTTCGACCTGCTTCCCGCGCTCGATGCAAAGCGCGTCGCCATCACGCTAAATGGTGAGCCGGTCGAGGCCGCGTTTCACGTAAGCGATGGTCACGCGACGGTGGTTCCTGCCAGCGCGCTCATGCTGGACGCCGAACACTCGCTGCAGATCGTCTTCTCGTAGGAGATGCGTCTTACTTCCCCGCCATCGCGGGCACGGCGTCGACGGATCGCGATTCCTTGGTCTCGACGATGCGCATGCCGTAGAAGCTGCGGTAGACAAAGCAGAGCGCGACGAGGAAGAACGCGGCCGCGAGGACGTGGCGCAGCAGGCTCGGGGCGCCGTTTTCGTCCCGCAGCGTGATCGCCAGCTCCACCGCCAGCAGCCCGAAGAGCGTGGCAAACTTGATGATTGGATTGAGCGCCACCGAGCTGGTGTCCTTGAAGGGATCACCCACGGTGTCGCCGACAACCGTCGCGGCGTGAAGCTCGGTGCCCTTGGCGTCGAGCTCGGTCTCCACGATCTTCTTGGCGTTGTCCCAGGCGCCGCCGGCGTTGGCCATGAACACCGCCTGGAACAGCCCGCTGAGGGCGATGCCGATCAGGTAGCCGATGAACAGGAACTCGTCGGCGAAGGCGGCGGCCAGGGTGATGAAGAAGACGGTGAGAAAGATGTTGATCATCCCGGCCTGGGCGTAGCGGGTGCAGATCGCGACGACCTTCTTGCTGTCTTCGGTGCTGGCTCTCTGGGCGCCTTCCAGCTTCAGGTGCCGCTTGATGAATTCGACGGCGCGATAGGCGCCGGTGATGACCGCCTGGCAGCTCGCGCCGCTGAACCAGTAGATGACCGCGATTCCGCCGATCATCCCCAGGAGGAACGGGGCATGAAGGATGGAGAGCTTGCGGATTGGCTCGGGCTCCTGCAGCCCGCCGGTGAGCAGCATGATGATCGAGAAAATCAGGGTGGTTGCGCCGACGACAGCGGTGCCAATCAGCACAGGCTTGGCAGTGGCTTTGAACGTATTTCCGGCGCCGTCGTTTTCTTCCAGGAGCTCCTTGGCATGCTCGAAGTCGGCGGTTACGCCGAACTTGTCCGCCAGCTCCGCCTTGATGCCCGGCTGCTCCTCGATGAGTGAAAGCTCATAGACGCTCTGCGCGTTATCGGTAACCGGTCCGTAGCTGTCGACGGCGATGGTGACGGGCCCCATGCCGAGGAAGCCGAACGCGACCAGGCCGAAGGCGAAGATCGCCGTCGACTGCCCGATCATGATGGTGGCAAGCCCGTTCTGGGCGCCGCCGATGGTGGAGATGCCGTAACCGATCGCCATCAGGCCGCCAATGGTGACGCCGGCCACCCAGAAGCCGGAAAAGTTGCCGGCGGTGAGTCCGCTCAGCACGTTGAGCGATGCGCCGCCTTCCTTGCTGGTCGTCACGACCTCGCGCACGTGGCGACTGTGGGTGGAGGTGAAGATCTTCACCACCTCAGGGATGACCGCGCCGGCAAGCGTGCCGCAGCTGATGATCGTCGCGAGCTTCCACCACAGCGAAGTGTTGTCGGACTGGTCAATGAGCGTGACGTGCCCGACCAGCAGGTAGGAGGCAACATAAGTTGCGATGATCGAAGTGATCGAGGCGACCCAGACCAGCAAGGTAAGCGGCGCCTCGAAGTTCATCGTGCGAACAGCGGCATACCGCGCCTTCGAGACGGCCTCGCTGATGAAGTACGACAGCGCGCTGGTGACGACCATCAGCAGTCTCATCACGAAGATCCACACCAGCAATTGCACCTGCACGGCCGGGTTGCCGACCGCCAGGAGGATGAAGGTGATCAGCGCGACGCCGGTGACGCCATACGTTTCGAAGCCGTCGGCGGTGGGCCCGACGGAGTCACCGGCATTGTCGCCCACGCAGTCGGCAATGACGCCTGGGTTGCGGGCGTCGTCTTCTTTGATCTTGAACACGATCTTCATCAGGTCGGCGCCGATGTCGGCGATCTTGGTGAAGATTCCGCCCGCCACGCGCAGGGCGGCGGCGCCGAGCGATTCGCCGATGGCGAAGCCGATGAAGCAGGGGCCGGCCAGGTTGCGGGGCACGAACAGCAGGATGAAGAGCATGAGCAGAAGCTCGACGCTGATCAGCACCATGCCGATCGACATTCCGCTCTTGAGCGGGATGGCATATACCGGGCGGGCCTTGCCGGAGAGCGATGCGAAGGCGGTGCGGCTGTTGGCGAAGGTGTTGACCCGCATGCCGAACCAGGCGACGGCGTAACTGCCGCCAATGCCGACGAGGCTGAAGAGCAGAATCGCGAGCACCTGGACCGGCTTGGAGTATTCCACCAGTCCTTCGCGGGCGAGATTAACGGCGGCATCCGCGTGGCCGCCGCGCAGGAACCCGAAGTAGGCGATCATGACGGCTGCGATGCAGACCCAAAGCATCAGGATGAACTTGCCCTGGGTGAGCAGATAGGTCTTGCAGGTTTCGTAGATCAGGTCGGATACCTCGAGCATCGAGCGATGCACCGGGAGCTTCTTCAGTTGCACATAGATGACCAGGCCGAAGACGATGCCCAGGGCGGCAATGGCCAGCCCGAGAGTCAGCAGGTTGTGCCCGTTAATGCCGAAAAAATACTGGGTCCGCAGGTCCGGCAGGATCATGTCGGCTTCGGTTTTGGCGAAGGCAGACGTCGGACAGAGCAGCGCCGCCGCCGCCAAAGCGAGCACGGGGAGGAATCTTCCTAAAGAACGGAATCGCAATCTCATACGCTTGTTTCCCTTAACTCGTGAAAAAGCTCGACAATTGAGCCGGGGATAGTACTGCCACGCTCAGCGGCAGGCAACGTTTGGTGAGGATACGGCAGAAGCGAAAAACTGCGGCGTGCCACAGCCGATGAGCGAATTCAGCAACGCAAGTCTGGACCATCAGTTGAGAGCGTTTGGAACGCTTCTCCTCTGCCCCGTATTCGTGGCTTCGACGGGCGATTCTTGGGCTCTTTGGAACTGAGCGCGTGGGCGCGGCCGGCCGCTCGCGTAAAATCTCAGGCCTTATGATCCGCAATGCATTATGTCTCCCGCTTTTCGTGACCTTGGCAGCCATAGCTGTTGATCCAGGGTTGGGCAGATCCGCCGAAGCACCGGCCACCGAGCCAGCAGGATCGAGCACCGCGCCTGCTGCGACACAGCCTGTCGTCATTGAAACCCTGGGCAGCGGGTTGATTCAGTTCAAGGTGCCGGCCGGCTGGAGCAAGTCGGACAAGACGGCGACGCCGACGCAGGTCGGTTACGCCTCGGCCGATCGGCAGGGGGCGCTGGCGATCGAGTTGCTGCCGGCCGACGCGACGGTCGGCCCCAACATGGCGGTTGCGGTTGTCAAGAAACTGCGTGCGGACCTCAAGGCCGCGGGGAGCAGCGTCGTATTGCAACCAAAGATCGAAAAGGACCCCCGGTTTGACGTCGTCATTCACGAGCGCTGGAAGGACGGGGAGCGCGTCGCGGACCAGCTGCACATCTATCGAAGAGTCGGTTCGCGCATTGTAATGATGACGGTCAAGTCGCTGGCGGAGAAGCCGGAGCAGGCGGAGGCGATCCACAACGTCGGGAGGGAGATGCTGGCTTCCGCGCGCGCGGGGAGGGCAAAAAAGTGACTGCGTTCAGGGGAGCGGCTGCATCCGGGCCTCGACCAGCAGGCGATACCAGTCTTCGCGCGACAGATCGACATCGTCAGCGGCGAGCGCATCGGCGATATGCGCAGGGTTGGTGGATCCGATGATCGGGACGATGTGACTCGGGTGTTTGAGCAGCCACGCCAGTGAAATCGCGGTGCGGCTCACAGCATGCTTGTGCGCGGTTTCATCGAGCACCTTTAGCAGTTCGTTCAGCCCTTTGCGGCGCGGGTTTTTTCGATCGACCTCGCCGCCGTTGCCCAGGTAGCCGCCGCCAAGCGGACTCCACGCCAGCGGGGTGATGTGCTCGCTCAGGCACTGGTCGAGTGTGCCGTCGGAAAAGCAGTCGAGCTTGCCGAGATGAATTTCGACCTGGTTGACGATGAGCGGCATCGGGCAGGCGCGGCGTAGCGCGGCGAGGATTGAGGGGGAGAAGTTGCTGACGCCGAAATAGCGGACCTTCCCCTGCGCCTGGAGTTGCTCGAAAGCCTTCGCGATGGCTGGCGGGTCCATCAGCAGGTCGGGGCGGTGCAACTGGTAGAGGTCGATCGTCTCGACGCCGAGCCGTTTCAGCGACTGCTCGCAGGAATGCACGATATGTTCCGGCGCGAAATCGTAGCGGTGGGGCGAATCAGGAGCCGGATCTCCCTTGAAGCGGATGCCGCACTTGGTCGCGATGAGTATCTTCTCGCGCATGCCGGGAACTTCTCGAAGCGCCTGGCCGAAGATGGTTTCGCACATGCCACGGCAGTAGATGTCGGCGTGATCGAAGAGGGTGTACCCGGCTTCGTAGGCGGCGATGACGGCGCGCCTGCCTTTCACCTGCAGTTCGGGCGTGACTTTTGCCGGGTCCCAGACTGAGGCGATACGCATGCAGCCATACGCGAGGCGGGAGCAGATGAGCGGACTGTCGCCGAGGGATTGAGTTTTCATGGATGCACGACGCGAAGGCGCAAGCGCGGAGCGCGCGTCATCGCCGACACGAAATCACATTCAAAGAGCCGCCCTGAGCAGCTCTGTCATGGGCATCTTGCTGAAGCTCAGGAAACCCTCGTGCGCGATGCGGGCGCGCTCCTGCGGTTGGTCAAGATAGCTCAGGCACGTCGGGACGAGTTGATCGTATTCGACAACCGGGAGCATCCCATCATAAGGCTTGTCGGCGGCAGCCTCGGCGACCACGAAGCGCTCATTGTTGAGCAGGTAGGAGACGCGCACCTGCTCGAAGATGTTCGCATCATGAAGGTGCATGCTCAGCACGATCTTCGATCGGGCAATGAACGCGTCGCGGGCGTCGGCATAGGCGCCAAATAGAAACTTGAGCTTGCACTGCTTATCCAGGGCGGCGAGCACCGGCTCGCGGCGCAGACTCGTGGTGCCGTAGAAGAGAACATCAATATCTTTCACGGCTGGCCTGATCGTTCGCAACGCTGGATGAAAACCGATGGGAACGTGCCTGACGCGATGGACGCCGCGCTGACGGAGGAACTCCACATTCTTCTCGCTGTAGTCCCAGACCTGCGCCGCCTTCTTCATTAGATTGAGCCACTTCTCGTTGAATCGCTTGTCCGAATCAGAGAGCTGCTCGAGCTGATAGATGATGTTGACTGAGCCTTCCAACAGGGAGGGGTCGGGCAGCATGTGGTAGCCGAGCAGGATGTTCACCGCGTCGCGGTCGGGACCGTTGATGTGGAAGGTGCAGGGGAGACTCAGCGACTGCAGTGAAGCAGACAGGAGCTTAGCAACCTCCAGGAAGACCGCGGAATGCTCAAATCCCGGCGGGCGAATGAGGACGATGTTGTAACGGCCTTGGGGCAAACCCTGATACTAACGCAAACGCGGCCCCGGCTGAACGTCGATCATTGGACTGTTGCATCATCGAGTTGGGTTATTCCAGCACTCCTTTCAGGATCTCGGTCATCGGCATGCGGGCGAATTGATCGGCCCCCTCCTGGGCGATGCGGCGGCGATCCTCGGGCCGGGCGAGATAGTCGATGCAGGTGTCGACGAGATGCTCGTAATGCACGGCGCGGATCATTCCACGGTAGGGATTGTCAGGCGCGTCTTCGGAGACGACGAAACAACCGTTATTCAAGAGGTATGAGACACGCGCCTGTTCGAAGATCTGCGCCTGGTTGAGACGGACGTTCAAAATGATTTTGGATCGGGCGATCAACGGATCGCGTGCATCGCCATAAACCCCGAACAGGTGCTGGAACCTGCAACGGTCCTTCAACTCTTTGAAGATCTTACGGCGGCGCTCGTTGGCCGAGCCGTAGAAGAGCACGTCAATGTCCTCTTCGGGCGCGGGCTTGATGGTGCGAAGCGCCTCGTGAAAACCGAGCGGGACGTGCTTCACGTTGGTGAGCCCGCGCTGCTGCAGGAAGCGCACATTGGAGGGGCTGTAGTCCCAGATCTCGGCGGCGTGTCCCATCAGATCGAGCCAGCGCTGGTTGAAACGCGCATCGGAGGGCGAAAGTTGCTCCAGCTGATAGATGATCGCCGGGGACGAGCGCATGTCGCCGGGGGAAGTGAGCAGGTGGTAGCCGAGGATAATGTTCGTAACGGAGCGGATCGGCTGGTTGACGTGGAACGTGCAGGTCAGCCCGAGTGACTTCATCGACTCGAACAGGAGCCTGGCGATCTCCAGGAACGCGAGCGAATGCACGTTCCCGCGCGGCTGGAGCACGACGATGTTGTAGGGCCCGGTCCGCACAGCGGGGCGCAATCTTAATATGCCGACCTGCCGCGCGCAAGAAAACAGGTGCTCCGCGGGGAGCACCTGATCGTTCGCGTCAATTCGACCGCCGCGCTAGTGAATCAATCCGCCCGGCAGGAAGCCTTCGAGCTTTCGCGCCCGGACGGGGTGCTGGAGCTTGCGGATGGCCTTGGCTTCGACCTGGCGGACGCGCTCACGCGTCACCTTGAAGATGCGCCCGACCTCTTCAAGCGTGTAGGTGTAGCCGTCGCCGATGCCGTAGCGGAGCTTGATGATCTCGCGCTCGCGGTAGGTGAGGGTCTTGAGCACCTGCTCGATCTTGTCCTTGAGCATCTCCTGCGTCGCCGATTCGACCGGGTTGTCGGCCTTCTCGTCCTCGATGAAGTCGCCAAAGTAGCTGTCTTCCGACTCGCCGACCGGGCGGTCGAGGCTGATCGGGTGACGACTGATCTTCAGCACGCGGCGCGTCTCCGACACGCTCATCTTGGCCCGCTTGGCGATCTCCTCGATGGTGGGCTCGCGGCCGAGCTCCTGCATCAACATCTTGGAGATGTTGCGCAGCTTGCTCATCGTCTCGATCATGTGCACCGGGATGCGGATGGTGCGGGCATGATCGGCGATGGCACGGGTGATCGCCTGGCGGATCCACCACGTGGCGTAGGTGCTGAACTTGAAGCCGCGGCGGTATTCGTACTTGTCGACCGCGCGCATCAGCCCGGTATTGCCTTCCTGGATGATGTCGAGGAAAGAGAGCCCGCGGTTGCGGTACTTCTTGGCGATGGAGACGACCAGGCGCAGGTTGCCGCCGGAAAGCTTGCGCTTGGCGTCTTCGTACTTATAGAAGATCTTGCGGATGGCGACGACGCGCTTGTGCAGGTCCTGGGCATTTTCCAGCACCAGGTCTTCGAGCCCGCTGAGCTCTTCCTGGCAGACCTCCAGGTCCTCGCCGGGCTCCTTGATCTTCCTGAGCTCTTCGATGCGCTGCTCGAGTTCGACCATCTTGGTGGAGATGCTCGCCAGCTTCTTCATCAACGGCGCGACCTTGCTGGTGCGCAGCGCCAATTCTTCGAGCAGCTTCACGCTGCGGCGGCGGCGGCGGCGGATCGCGAGGCGCAGATCGTCCTGCTCCTTCTTGTTGGCATCACGCAGCCCTTCCCAGTCGTCTCGGTTGCGCGAGAGCATCTTGCGCGCGGACTCCAGATTGATCGGGATGCGCTGGCCGATCGTGCCCTTGTCGGCCTGGCCGTCGGCGGTGCTGATCTTCATGGTGCGGTCGAAGGGGAGATCGCCCTCGTCGACCTGTTGCAGGATTTCGACGGCCGACTGCAGGCAGTAATCGCTTTCGAGCACCTTGGAGCGGAAGATCTTTCGCGTGATCTCGATCTTCTTGGCCAGGGCGATTTCCTGCTCGCGGGTAAGCAGGGGGATCTCGCCCATCTGGGTGAGGTACATGCGCACCGGGTCATCGATGCGCTTGGTGCTGGCCTCGGCCAGTTCGGCTTCGAGGTTGAGGTCGATCTCCTCGCCCTCGTCATCCACGACCTTTTCCGGCTGGTCACGGTGCTTGCGCGGGGCGCGCAGCTTCGGTTGTTTCTGGTACTCGCCGATGTCGGCTTCGTCGATGAGCTTGATGCCCATCTCGTCGATCATCATCAGCAGCGAGTCGAGCTTGTCGGGCGAGACGACTTCGTCCGGCAGTTTTTCGTTCAGCTCCTCGTAGGTGAGGAAGCCGCGCGAGGTCCCCATCTCCAGGATGGCTTGTACACGCAGGTCGACTTCCTCCTGCGACCCGGATCCGATCAGCGGCGATTCGAGAACTGTTTCCTTCATACCACTTCCGCACACTCTCCCGCGTTCTGGCGACGCGGGTTACGAGGTGAACGCAGGGCGGGCCAAGGACCTCAGGGGCATTCCTGATCCCTGCAACGAGCCTCCGTCAGACACCTTTCGAGCAACCGCCTGCCGGCATTTGCCGGCAAGGCACGCACGGTTCCACACAACCGATTATCTTAGGGCCAAGCGGTTCGCTTTTTCGACCCCTGGCGCGGAGCGCTCCACAGAGGGGGCTCACAGCGCGGTGCAAATTTCTGTATCAAACCCGCCGCAAGTCGGGCTGGCGGGCCTTTTCCTGGAGTTGGCGGAGGATGCCGACCTCATCCCGCTCCGGCCGATTCTCATCGCTTGTACGACGCAACTCAGCAACAAGTTTTTGTTCTTCCCGCTGTCCCCGCACCGTCTGGAGATGGGCTATCGCCTCGTCCAGAGTCGGGTCAGAAGACTGCGGCTCCCGGATTTCAGGGGCTTCTCCCCTCCGCTCCCGCAAGCCCTCCACCTCCTCGATCGCTTCAATTGCCAATTCCACGAGGGCCGGTTCGCTCAGCTGCCCCAGGAATTCGTTGAATACCGGTTCTCCCTCGTCCCGTTGATGCTGCCAGTATATCTCCGCCAGCCGCCGATGCTTTGGATCGCCAAAATCCTCCACATCCACTGATCGCTGCACGCGGGCCCATCGCTGCGGGTCCAGCAGCAAAACGCCAAGAATCCACCGCTCGGCGCGATCCTGCCCGGTAAGAGGCCTTTGCACCGCACTCGGCAAAGGCGCTGCGTCCGGCTCCACCGGCTGGGGCCTCGAAGCGGCGCGGCGCTGGTCTCGCCGGCCTGTCTTGAACCGCCGGTTCAATTCCTCCACCGGGATGTCCGTCAGCCGGCTGACGCGCGACAGGGCCGAGCCCCAGCGTATCCCATCGACCGGCCCGCTTCCCCGCGCGCCGGCCAGCACCTGCAGGTATTGTTCGATCGCCTTCTGCTGTCCCGTCAGGTCGCCGCCGCTGAAATTGAACTGCCGCACCAACTGCTTCCACTTATAGCTCAAGGCATCCGGGGCCGCCGCCAGCAGGCGGGCGAACTCCTCCGCGCCCTCCTTCAGCAGGAACTCGTCCGGGTCAACCTCCGGCGGCATCGAAGCGATCGCGATCTCGATCGGCTGCGTCAAAAACAACCCGACCGCGCGATCGACGGCGGCGTCGCCTGCGGTGTCGGCATCGAACAGCAAGACGATCCGATCGGCGAACCGCCGCAACACGCCGACATGCTGCTCGGTCATCGCGGTGCCGAGCACCGACACGACATTGCTGACGCCAAACTGGTGCGCCATCACGACGTCGGTGTATCCCTCGACCACCACCGCCGTCCGCGTCTCGACGATCTTCTGCCGCGCCAAGTCGATCCCGAAGACGCTACGGCTCTTTGAAAACACCGGCGTCTCCGGGCTGTTCAGATACTTCGCCGGGTCCTCTGACCCCGGCATCACGCGCCCGCCGAATGCGATGATCCGTGCCGCTTCGTCGCGGATTGGAAACATCAGGCGGTTGCGGAAGGTGTCGTAGTATCCTTCGCCGCGCTCGCGCGGCTTCACCAGGCCGCCCAGCGCAAGTTGCTGCGGGGTGAACTTGCGGCCGACCGGGCTCTTGAGCAGGCCATCCCACGCATCGGGCGCCAGCCCGATCTGGAATCGCTTGATCGACTCGAGATCGATGCCGCGGGCCTTCAGATAGTCGCGCGCGGCGGCCCCGAGCTCATCGCTTGCCAACGACTTTTCAAAGAACGCGCAGGCGGCGGAGTGCGCTTCCAGCAGGACCTGCCGCTCGCCTGTCTTTTCTTTCGACACGCCGAAGCGCGGCATCTCGATCCCCGCCTGCTGGCCGAGGGCCTTGAGCGCTTCCAGGAATTCGACGCGGTCGCGCTTGATGACGAAATCGATTGCGTTTCCGCCGGCCTTGCATCCGTAGCAGTGGAAGTACTGCCGGGTCGGGCTGACGTGAAACGAGGGCGTCTTCTCCTGATGGAACGGGCACAGTCCGACGAAATCGCGGCCCCGGCGCTTGAGCGCAACGCTGCGGCCGATCAGCTCGACAATGTCGATCGCCTGTAAGACCTGCGCCTTATGGTCACCCGCGCCAGAGGTATTCACGCGCACCCCTGAATCGTAAACCGACCACCGGACGCATCGCCGGGGGCGCTACACTGCTATTCCCTGCGGCAATCCAATCGCCGACGTGACTTAAGATCAGGTATAAACAGACTTAACAGCTTTTCTAGCCAACGAACCATTCAAATATAGCACCGGTTCGCTGGGGGGTCAAATTCAAGCCGATTTTTAGACGCGGGGACCCGCGCAGCCGTCCCCCAAGCCACCGGTGCATGATATCGTTGGAATATCTTCTCCCATCTCCGGTCTTTTGCGTTAAATCCGTGGATCGACCGCAGTCTGACGCCCCCGGCCCTCCCCAATCCCATCCTTCCACCATCGGAGGTCCATCCCTGCGCCGCAGACCGCCCGCCGCACTCCGAACCACCCTTCTGCCATCCGCTCCAGCAGGGATCGGGACGCTCCCGTCACTCCTCGATGAGCGCCCACGACCCTTCCCAGAAATGGGTTCGTTTCGGCCACTAGTAATGCCGTCAACACCCGACTGGCAAAAGTGGCCTTGGGTTTTCCACTTGAGATTCGCCGACCATCTCGGCGCTGTTTCGACAGAATTCAAAGTGACCCATGCAGGGCTTTCGTGGGCTTTCGTGGGCTTTTGTGGACCTCGTTCGCTCCAATCCTCCCTCACGCCCTCGTGACGGACCTTCAGCTTACCCCGGCTAATACAGCCGCATCCCCTCGGTAATCTCTTCGATTGTCAAAGAGCCCCCCGATAAGCGGGGAAACTGCACCTTTCATCCTACATTCTTTCATGACCGAAGGCAACCACTGGCTTCTCAACAAAAACAATTTCTCCCGAAGCGCCCAAACCCCATCGCCGCCCCTCCCGCCGCCCCAGATCCGCCGAGAATTGCCGGCGCCACACAGCGCAAAGAACATGGCCCTCGACGCCGGGCTTCAGCATCACGATGAAGCAGGAATCGTTGGCTGAATTCGAGTATCCGCGCGGCAGCGCGTGGCGGCGGCGAATCACTTCTTCGGTGCGTCCAGGGGGACAAGCGCGCGGAGGAAGCTGCGATGCTTTCCTGATGGCGCAGGATCGACGCGGAGCGGGACTTTGCCGTCGGTGAATTCCCCGTAAACGATGGCGAGGTTTGACTCGGAGCGCAGCTGCGCGAAACGGTCGAGTGCGCGGGCATCGAGATGCTCCAGGCCATCAAGGATTGCCGTGGGTTGCGAGATGGGCTGCCTGCCCGAGATGTTGATCGAAGCCGATGCGCCGGGAGCGAGGTCGAGTTCCTGAACGTAGACGGAATCGCCGGCGGAGATTTGCAGGAGCTTGAAGGGACGGACGCCTACGTTCCTGAGAGTGCCGGCGAGCAGCGGCGGGCCCTGCGGCTGTGGTTGCAGCCATAGAGCGGATTCAAGAACGAGGGGCGCATCCGGGATCGTGCGCCCGAGCAGATAATGCCCGCCGCCTTTGCGCAGGTAGAGAGAAGCGGGCAGAGCGGCGGTGGGGGACTCGTGGAAGAGCGCTGTGCCGGCGGGGGCGTAGCCCGCGCGCTCGCCCGTTGGGAGGGTCTGCCACCATTGGTCCGGCGCGGCCGAGGCAGCGAGCCAGCGGGTCCGGCCGGCGTTCATTCGGGCAACAACTGTGGTCTGGATCATTCGATCGCCAGCCTGATCGCTCATACTGGCGCTGGAGCATTCGACTCGCCGCGAGGCGATGCGCTCGGCCGGCATTTGCCCGGCCGATGCGAGCATGGCGATCCACGCGATGCCCGTGAAGAGGTTGAAAGGGCGGCGGCCAAGCATACGCCGATGGATCGAGTTGGCCGGGCCGAGCAGAAGCAGGACACAGAGGGCGAGCGGGGCGAACCTGAAGTGAAACGGGGACTCGACGGCCACGCCGCCGAGTGCGCCGCGAATGGAATCACGCGCTGCGCCCTCGATTGTGGTGGAAGTGAGGGGAGTGTCGAGGGGATTGGTGGTGGTCTGCGGCAGTTCGATCATTCCGCGCAGAAGGGGGCGCCAGAAGCTCACGGCCTGACGCGGCGTCTCGAATTG
>JBBRCX010000025.1:0-48151 GCA_038204465.1 Tepidisphaerales bacterium
TGAGCAGCAGGGCCGCGATGTGCTCGATACGCTCAAAACGCTGCTGCGCGCGGCATGGGCTGGCGAGAACATCGGCCTGCTCACCGACGTGCTACCAGCCGATACGTCGTGACCTCAGGGGCGGGACGGTAAACAGTTACCCCCCCTGCAGGGAAAAGAGATGCGTCCCTTTTCTTCAACCTGCAGGGAAAAGAGATGCGTCCCTTTTCTTCAACCCAATCGCGCCGGTGCGAATGCGGCGGCGAAGGAGAAGCGGGCGGGTTTGAAACCCGCCCCTATAAAAAGGACTGCAGGCTCTGTTCCCGGGAAACAAAAGGGGGCGCATCTCGAGACCCCGGCTGTTTCGCGTGGCGCTTTCCTGGCGTTTACGCCGGGGCGCCTTCGCGTTAGGGGTGTGTTCATCAGATCGGAGTCATTTATATGAACGAATGCTGATCCGTTTGCGGGTGCGAATTGGAATGATGTCGGCGGCGGGCGGTTTTGCGGCGGTCGGGTGATGGTGAGTGGTTGGCGCGCGGATGGCATCGGTTGGTCAGTCATCGGGGATCCGATGGCGGGTTGTCGGGGGCGCGATGGCCGGGCGGTGGGAGCTTGATGGGGATTCGATGGAGGGTGGATGGTGGCCGGATGGGGTGGGGATGGTGCGGCGATGGGGATCGGATGGGGTGCGCATGGGTTTTTGGCGTGGGAACCGTGTTTTGAACGTCCTGGGACACGGCGCATCCCTCGATTGCGGATCGTACTCGGGCCCGGCATGATGCCGTGGCGCATGGAGCCAAGGGTCAGCACAGTTACAACCGACGCCATGAATACCCCGCTCCCCGGCGCTCGGCCGGCTCTGGGGCTGCTGCTTACGATCAACCTGTTCAATTACATCGATCGCTACGTTCTGGCGGCGGTTGAGCCAAAGATCAGGGAGACGTTCTTCAGCGAGGGGGATCCGAGCTCGCTGGCGAAGATGGGATCGTTGGCGACGGCGTTCATCATTTCGTACATGGTGGCCGCTCCGGTCTTTGGGTGGCTGGCCGACCGGATGCCGCGATGGATCCTGGTGGGTGTCGGCGTGATTCTGTGGAGCCTCGCGAGCGGCGGGTCGGGGTTGGCCGGCACGTTTACCATCCTGCTGATCACGCGGCTGTTCGTCGGCATTGGCGAAGCGGGGTACGGGCCCGCGGCACCGACGATCATCTCCGACCTGTATCCCGTCAAAGATCGCGGCAGTGTGCTCGCCTGGTTTTATATGGCGATTCCCGTCGGCAGCGCGTTGGGATATGTGCTGGGCGGGGCGATTGCGTCTCATTTCAGCTGGCGAGTCGCGTTCTACGCCGTCGTCGCACCCGGACTGTTGCTTGGGGTGCTCTGCTTCCTGATGCCCGAGCCGCCGCGCGGCACTACGGATGCTGCTCAAGGGCCGCACCGGAAGGCGCGGATTGCGGACTACCTTGTGCTGCTGCGGATCAAATCATACCTGCTCGACTGCGCCGGCATGACCGCGATGACCTTCGCGATCGGCGGCATCTCCTACTGGATGCCGCACTACATCGCGGAGTATCGCAAGGCCGGGTCGCTGGCGGCGGTGAACACGATTTTCGGCGCGATCACGGTGGTCGCGGGACTATCCGCCACGCTGCTGGGCGGAATCGTCGGCGATAAGCTGCGCGGGCGATTCCCCGGCTCCTACTTTCTCGTCTCCGGGGTCGGGATCCTTCTCGCCTGTCCGTTCGTCCTGCTGATGCTCCGGCTTCCGTTCCCGGCCGCGTGGGCGGCGATCTTCCTCGCGGTCTTTTGCCTGTTCTTCAACACGGGGCCGAGCAACACGATCCTCGCCAACGTCACGCATCCTTCGTTCCGAGCGACCGCGTTCGCGCTGAACATCTTCCTGATCCATGCTCTGGGGGACGCGGCTTCCCCGCCGCTGCTGGGCGCGATCGTCGGCGGCAACAATCGCTGGGACGCGGCCTTCTACGTCGTCGCCGCAGTGATGGCGGTGGCGGGCGTGCTGTGGCTCTGGGGCGCGCGCTACCTCGAGGAGGACACGCGCCTCGCGCCGATGCGCCTCGGCGAGCGTGGGTTTGAGGTCATGATGCAGACGACTGAATAAAATGGGCACGGGCAAGCGGGAAGCTTGCCCGTGCCGTTACCCACGCCTGTCGTTTTACGCCCGTCGGTGGTCGGGCGTCCTACGCCGCCTGAGCGGAGGCACGGGTTCAAAACAAAACTGGCTGAAGAAGCGTCAGACCGTCTGCACGGCGCCCGCCGTTACCCCCGTTGGGGGCCGGGCATTGCCGTAAAGGTCCGCGAAGACGCCAGCTACCGGTTGGGCTGCGGTCGTCGCCACGGAGCCGCGCAGCGGCATCGTCCTGCTGTCGACCGGGACGTTGCTGTATTTCTCATTGCTCACCACCGCCTGCGCTTCCCAGCGCTCGGCGCTGTAATACCCGCGGACGTCGGACCAGTATGGCCATACGTATTGCTTCCCCCACGGCGCGAAGCCGTAGGTCGTCCGCGGCGCCGCCCAGACGTTGTTCGCGATCGAGCTGAAGTCGTTGAGGTTCGTGTCCTCGACGAACACAGCGGCGTTTCCGCCTCCGCCTCCGCCGATTAGATTCGGCGCGAGCCAGAGGTTGTTCCGCAGCGTGATGCCGTACGCCTTGCCGACGCCGACGCGGATGAACTGGCCGTTCTTACCCATGTCGATTCCGGTGTTGTTCACGATCGAGAGGTCGGAGACGGTGCGGCCAAACTTGTCCTGAGGAACGACGGAGAAGGCCATGGAATTGTCGTGCCGCACGATGTTGTTGCGGAAGACGACGTGGTGCGCGCCGGGGTAGACGCGCACGGCGATGCCGGTGAGGCGGTTTCCATCAAAGACGTCCCACTCGTCGGAGCTTGTGGCCGGCTCCGAGCTGCCGCCGAACGGGCCGATGCGGAGCTGCCCGGTATGCAGGTCGTTATAGGCGACATACGCGTGCGAGCCGCGCTGGACCTCGATGGTCCCTTTGGCGTAGTCGGAGGGATCCACGCTGGACCGGTCCATGTTGGTGAAGGTGTTGAACTCCGCCAGCAGGTTGTCCAGCGCCGATGCGCGGATGATGTGCTCGCGCGTCGAGTTCTGCGCCTTGTTGCCGAGATAGGTGTGGTTCTTCCCCTGCGCCCAGATGAAGCACCCGCGGATTCCCGTCGCCAGCGGCGCCGAGTTGTCCATCACCAGCAGACCGTCGGGAGAGCCGTTGGAATTGATCCCGTCAGTCAGGTTCAGGAAGGTGTTGTTTCGGATGGCGATGTTGGAACCGGCCACGAAGATGCCGTGGGCGGGAATCTTGTCGGCGTGGGTGCCGACGGTGGGCCACTTGGAATCGAAGACCAGGTCCTGGATGACGATGCGGTTGGCGCCTGCGAACGTCTGGATCATGGTGTTGCCGTATCCTTCGACGCGATTGAGGATCGGCGCGGCGCCGCTCCCGTAGGCTCCCACCAGCACGTTGGATTTGGTGATCGTCATGTAACGGTCGACGTTGAACTTCTGCCCGCGATGGAAAAGAACCCGCGTGTCGGAGCTCAAGAGCGCGCTGGCGCGGCCAAACGACTTGACCGCGAACTGCGGCGAGAGGCCCGTATTGCTGTCCGAGCCGGTTGCCGCGTCCACGTAAATCGTTCGGCGGTTGTCGGCGGTGATGATCACCGATGTCGAGACGGAGCTCTTCTTCCCGATCTCGTTGGTGATCGTGAGCGTGATCTTGTAAGTGCCGGGCTTGTCATAGATGTGGGCGGCGTTCCACCCGACCAGTTTGTTGTAACGCCCCGTTGGATCGCCGAAATCCAGTTCATATTTCGCCGTCAGCGGCGTTCCGCGGCCGAGCAGAGATTGCAGGGCATTCACCTGGACCGGCCCCGGCGCGACGCCGGTTACCCCGCTGACCTGCAGCACGGCTTTGGGCGCGGAAGAGTCGGACTGCGTCGCCGACACGGTGCGCGATAGCGCGGCCGGCGGCGTCGAGATCGCGGGAATGCCCGCATTACTCGTCGTGTTGCTGCCGTCAGGAGAGCCCACGAGGCGATCGATGCTCAGGTCCATCCCCGAGGTGCGGTTGGAACCGGTGCCGCCATCGTAGACGTCGGCGCCGGCGTCGCCCTGGAGCCAGTCGTTGTCGGCGCCGCCGTACAGGTTGTCGTTGCCGTTACCGCCTGAGAGGTAGTCGTCGCCGGCCCCGGCGTCGATTGAATCGTTGCCGTCGTCACCGTTCAGCTGGTCGACGCCATCGCCGCCGAACATGGTGTCGTTTCCCGCGCCGCCGGAAATATGATCGTTCCCCACTCCGCCATCGATGCGATCGTTGCCGGTATCGCCGAAGAGGTAATCGTTTCCGTCGCCTCCCTTGATGATGTCATCGCCAACGGAGCCGTGGACGAAGTCATCACCCGGCCCGGCGTCGATCGTGTCGGCGCCGCCTCCACCGCTGATCTTGTCGTTGCCGGCGCCGGTCTGAATCGTGGAGGGGAAGGTGTTCGCGGGATTGATCCACACCTGGTCGGCGAGTGCGCCGCCAATGACGCGGGTGGATTTGACGTTGGCGGCCGGGATGAACTGTGTCTTCTCGTTTGCGACCGCGACGACCTGGTGGACCGCGGGGGCCCACTCGACGGAGAGCTTGTTGGCGGTGTTGGCGTTTCCCTGGACGGTCAGCACCCCGTTGGCGATGGAAACTGAGGAGAGCAGGCAGCGGTTCTCCAGCTTCTCGATCCCATTCGGACCGGTGCTCCTGATGATTCCGATGGTAGAAGTGACAACCAGTTCTATGGCCCCCGGAACGGGAGCAGTCGCACAGCAGGCTCTGTGCGCGCGCCGGGCGATCCTTCGGGAGAAGTCGAACGCGGCGGCCTGGATCGTTGCAAGAGGGGCGGCGATGCCGCGAATGAGGAACCTTCCGGACATTGGGGGAGTCCTTCTTCTTACGAGAAACAGAACGACGTCGCGAAGGCGATACCCACTGCGGCGGCCTGACGGCCCGATCCCTTCCGCGTCGTGATGGACCCAAATAAGGGGATGCAAAAACCAGATCAACCCGAGCCGGAACGAAAAATAAGTTTTTTTGCCCAATAAAATTATGCTTTTTCGGCGGATTTCACGTGAAACGAGGATCGCGGGCGCAAGCGTGGAGCGGGCGCGGACAATCTTGAACAGTCGTTTCAGCCCCTGCACAATGGGTCAGAAGCGACTCGACGGATTGTTGAAGTGTTTAATATGGTCGAAATACAGATTGCGTATCAGGGCCAGCTTCGATGCACCGCCCGCCATGGCCCCTCCGGTGCCACGTTCACCACCGATGCGCCGAAGGACAACATGGGCAAGGGCGAATCATTCTCGCCCACGGACCTCGTCGCGGCCGCTCTGGGGACCTGCATGATGACGCTGATGGGGATCGCCGCGAACCGGATCGGCCTGGACATTGCGGGCTCCAGCGTGCGGGTCACCAAGGAAATGGTCACTGCGCCCGTGCGACGAATCGGCAAGCTCGCCATCGAGATCAGCGTGCCTACGCAACTAAGCGAAGACAATCAGCAGCGGCTGAAAAACGCCGCCCTCACCTGTCCCGTCCACAAGAGCCTGCATCCCGATGTGCAGATACCGGTCGCCTTCCGCTGGGGTTCCAGCGCCAGGTAAGCTCAATGTGCGATCGCAGCGGTCAGATAAATGACGGCCAGGTATGTGAAGACGACTGTCATTATGAGGTCCTCTCGATCCGCTCCGGCGGACCAATCTCCACGTCCGCAACCCCCGGCGAATAATTTGCCGCTACAGCCACGTCCACCGCGGGTACCCGGCCGCTCGCGTCGATCAGGCTCCTCTCGCTGATACGAACTCTCGCCAGCACCTGCGGCCAGGGTGCATGAGATATCTTGAATCGCCTCAAGGTGCTTCCGCGACTTGTGAACGCGACATAACGCTCCACCAGAAATTCATCCAGGCTGCCGCAGCGCGCGGGCCCTTGCAAACCGAATGGATCAAATGCTGCTTCGAATGCGAACCTGAAAGCTCCGGCGCTAACCTCGCCAGCGGCAAATCCCCGAGCCCCGTCGCTGCTGTAGCGCAGCTTTGCGAGCCGGTAGGGCAGTCCATAGAGCAGGGGGCCGAGCAGAACCGCCAGCCGATTCGGCACCCATTCCGCGAGGAAATAGACTCCGCGATCTTCGCCAAGGCGCACGTATGTTCGAAGGTTGAGAAACTCATGTTCCGCGAGCGGACTGCTCATCAGCTGCCCAATTCGGCCGCCGACGCGCGGCCGAAGTCGACGCTGGGTGAATGCCACCAATGACACGAATGCGCGGCCCTCCCAAAGGTCCAGTTCGAATGGAACCATCGGCTGCAGAAGCGGGGCGGGAATGGCATAATGAATGAAGAGTACTTCGCGCCAGTCGGCCAGCAACATCGGCGACACTTTCTGAACGGCGCCGAGGGCGCGCTGCCTCATCGGTTGATGGCTCATGACCACTGTTGCTACGTCTGTCATAGCGCACCTCAGGTCAATCCGCGGCGGCCGCACGTTAGAGCCGGCACTTCAACCAAAAACTAAACATTACCTTCCAAGCAATCCTCCATCGTGCGGTATGATCTGTCGTGCTCGTTGTTTCTGTCGACACAGAATAAACCGCCGACAAAAAACTCATCCAACCCCGAGCAATTTGCGCATTTTGTCGCCGAGCGTGACGAACTTCATGACGGCCCCTGTGGGCATCCTTCGTATCTGCTCGTACCAGGCCGTCGTCGTCTCGAAGAACTCGAGCAGCTCGGACAGTTTTTGCCGCGCGTGGCGGTCCGACCCGTTGCTGCGCTCGGCCTCGGCCACGCAGTCGCGCAGCAGGGCGACCGTTGGGTCGATCTCCCGCCGTTTACGCTCGTCCAGCACCTGCCTGAACAGTTCCCACACGTCTTTAATCGATTCAAAATGGTCGCGCCGATCTCCCATCACGTGCACCACCTTGATAATGCCCCATCCCTGTAATTCCTTCAGGGTGGTGCTGACATTCGAGCGGGCGACGGAAAGCGCTTCCGCAATCTGCTCCGCATTGCACGGCTTCGCGGAAATGAACAACAACGCATGAACCTGGGCGACGGTACGGTTGATGCCCCACTTCGTCCCCATCTCCCCCCAGTGGAGGATGAATTTGGTCGCGGCCCGGCTGAGTTTGATCTTCGGTTCCTTCATTTCTCTATTAACAGAACATACTGTAAAGACCATCGGAGTACAAGACCACGCCGCTGCTAAATCCGCGCGTATCTAAGGGCCCGATCTCACAAGGGTTATGGAAACGTGCCTGTTCTCCGCAAACTCAGATTCCGGCCTCTATCGAGCCGCGTACACCTTGCGCGCAACCATGAGCTTGCGGCGTGAAATCCTCTGTGCCTCCTTGATGCGCCTGATGTGCAGATCGAACAGCTCTTTCAGCCATTCTTCAAACGCGTCGCCATGATAGCGCTTGCCGAAATGGGTGCGAAGCCTGCGGCGCAGCGCGTCCATGTCTTTCAAGACTCGCGCCTGTTCGCTCAACCGGCGGCGCCACTCGGTTGCCACCGGGCGGTTGTTGGCCTCGAAGAAATCCACTTCCAGCAACGCGTAATCCATCCGGCGCTGCAGCTCGAGCAGCCGAGCGGCCAGCGCCAGGCTGTCCCACTCATAGCGATGCTTGCGCACTTTCGGGGAGAGCGACTCCATCTCCGCCGCGATCCGTCCCTCGAGCCGCCAGTCCTCTCGACAGCGGCCCAGGGTAGCTACGATCGTACCTACTGCGCGAGGGGGGATGCCGGACCAAAAAGGCTCCGGTTTCGCGCCCATCGACTCCGACATCGCGTTGATGATCGGCCACGCGAGATCGATGCTGAAGTTCGGCGGGCACCAGGTGGTTCCGCGCGCCCACGAGGTCGCCACCTGCCCGAGTTGCCCGGTGCGATGGATCGCCTCGCTCCAGCCCTGCACGTTGCTGATCAGATCGTTATATCGCGGGAGGATGGCTCCGTGCGCGCTGGCTCGAACAGCGCTGGCGGCGATCACCCTGAAGCCCAGCCTGGTCCACAGATCAATCTGAAACAGAGGGGTGAACTCACGGCCATGGAGGTAGGGGCGGACGACGCTTTGAAGCTCATTCGAATAGTCCTCGATGAACGTCGACGATGCGCTGATCGGCGGCGCCGCGGGATTCTGTGGTTCCTCCAGCCAGCTCCGGGAGACTCGAAGCCCCGCGAGGCGTCCGACCTTCGCGCGCCCGGCGACCTTGTTGTAGTCCCAGGTCATCATGATGACCTTGTCTTTGAACGGCGCGAAGGCGTCGGGGCGGAAGTGGTCCTCCAGCATGTCGCTCCACACCAGCGGGGTCTTGCCGAATCGCGCGACGATTTTCAGCAACTCATCCAGGTGCTCGAGGAACAGATCGAGCACGTCGCGGCCGAGTCGCTTCGCCGCCTTCTTTAACCCGTGGGCCTCGTCCATTCCCACGTGCACGTACCGGCTCTGAGGGTGCGCCTCGATCATCTGCCGCAGCAACTCGAAGATCAGCTCTTTGCCCTTGCGAGCGTCGAGCTTGAGCGTGCTCGGATACTGCTGGTCCTCCGCGAACCGCCGGTACTTCTTCCAGCAGAACAGGTATTCCAGGTGCCCCAGGCACTGCTGCAGCGGCACGACCTCAATCCCGCGCCGCCGCGCCTCCTCCTGAAACCGCGCAATGCGCCGCCTCGACCAGACGGTGGATCGATCGGCCGCGATGTCCAACCCTTCGAAAGGAAAAACGTCCTCGTACTCGACGAGGACCATGTTCACTTTCTGGCTGCGCAGATCGTCAAGAAGTTGAAGATCGTAAGTCGGCCGGAACGCGACGCCCTTGAGATCGAGGTGGACGCCGATGACGGGCATGCCTGTTGGTTTTGCTCTGGAGGGGAGGGTCATGATGCAGTGGGTGCCCGCGCCGGCGAGACTTTCATCGCCCACGATCTTCAGTGCCTAGTGCTTGGCGGGGCAGGACGCAGCGCCAGCGCGGCAACCGCGGTGGATCAATGATCTTCAAGCCAGCGTTCCCAATTCCATCTCGTGCAGGCCTTTGCCGCTGGGGACCATGGGGTAGACGTGCTCGTTGGGCTCGACGCGGAAATCGACGACCACCGGGCCGTTGTGCTTCAGCATGGCCTCGACCGCTTTGGGGACGTCCTCTTTTCGATCGCAGAGGATGCCGCGGACGCCGAAGGCTTCCGCCATCGCGGCGAAGTTGGGGTTCTTCATCGCCGACTGGCTGTAGCGGCGTTGGTAGAACAGGTCCTGCCACTGCTTCACCATTCCCTGGAAGTCGTTGTTGAGGATGGCGACCTTCACGGGGATGTTGTACTCGGCCATCGTTGCCAATTCGTAACAGGTCATCTGGTAGCTGGCGTCGCCGTCAATGTCGATGACCGTCTTGCCGGGGCTGCCGAGCGAAGCGCCGATGGCGCTGGGGAGCCCGTAACCCATCGTGCCGAGGCCGCCGCTGGTGATCATCTGCCGCGGAAAGCGCCAGCGGTAGAACTGCGCCGCCCACATCTGGTGCTGTCCGACGCCGGTCGTGATGATCGCTTCGCCGTTCGTCTGTTTGTGGATCTCCTCGATCACGTACTGAGGCTTGGCGATCCTGGAATCGTCCAGATACTTGAACGGGTAACGCTTTTTCCACGCCTGAATCTGCGACCACCACTCCTTGCGATCGCGATGCTCGATGTGCGGAAGCATCAGCTCGAGGCTGGTCTTCGCGTCGCCGATCACCGCCACGTCGACGTCCACGTTCTTGCTGATGGAGGAGGGATCAATGTCGATGTGGATGATCTTCGCCTTGGGCGCGAAGGTCGCGAGATTCCCGGTCACCCGGTCATCGAAGCGCGCGCCGACGGCCACGAGACAATCGCACTCCTGCACGGCGTAATTGGCGTACGCGCTGCCGTGCATGCCAAGCATGTAGAGGGCCTTGGGATCATGCTCGTCAAATGCCCCCAGGCCGAGCAGGGTGGTCGTGCACGGCGCGTTGGCGGATTCCGCCAGCTTCCGCACCGCCTGCCAGGCGTCAGAGATGATCGCGCCGCCGCCGACATATAGCACCGGCCTCTCGCTGCGGTTGATCAGCTCCGCGGCCGCCTGCGCCTGGCTCGAGTGGCCCGCGTGCGTAATCGAAAGCCTGCGTCGCGCGAGGATATGCTCGCGCGGCGTGTCGTCCACCTCGTCAGGGCACAACGCCGTCGTGACGTCTTTCGGCAGATCAACCAGCACCGGCCCTGGCCGCCCGCTCGTGGCGATCAGAAATGCTTCGTTGATGATGCGCGGCAGCTCGCGCACGTCTTTCACCAGGTAGTTCCACTTGGTGCAGGGCCGCGTGATGCCGGTAACGTCTGCCTCCTGGAACGCGTCGTTGCCGATCACTTTCGTCGCCACCTGGCCGCTGAAGACGAGGATGGGCACCGAATCCATCTGTGCCGTCGCGAGTGGCGTCACGGTGTTGGTAGCGCCAGGGCCCGAAGTGACAACGCACACGCCCGGCTTGCCGGTCGCGCGGGCGTAGCCGTCGGCGCAGTGCCCGCTGGCCTGCTCGTGGCGGTTGAGGATGAACTTCGCGGGCGTCTTGTAGAGTTGGTCGAACACCGGCAGGATCGCGCCGCCGGGGTAGCCGAACATCGTGTCAACTTTATGCTGCCCAATCAGCATCTCGTGGAAGATCTGGGCCCCGCTCTTTCCCTTGAAACGTGGCTTTGACGTCGCTGGAGCGGTCGTTATCTGGGGGTCGGATTGCAGCGTAGACATAGGATTTCTCGTACGTGCCGAAGGTCGGAATGTAACCACCCCCCGGTGAGGCTTCAAACCAATATTCGTAAATTCAGGTCAGAAAGAGAACTGCGCGACGGCGGGGCCGGTCGCGGCGTTAACAGTGGGATCCGGGCATTTCCAGATCCAGACCGTATACGCGGCGGTGCCGGCCTATCGTACGACCACCGGAAGTGGCGTGGACGGGCGGAGCGTTGTCATCATTGGCTACCGAAACATGATCCTGCGCCGGCTGGGTCGCCTGACACCAGATCGTCTAGTGAACCGCAGTCCCCATCGGCCGCATGGCATGATCGCCCGGCGGCCGGGTGGAGCGGTCATCATAGAATTCGAAGTCCTCACCGTCAAGATTTGGCGCCACATACCCGGGTTGGCGGCTACGGTCGAGCTCGCGCTGATAGGCGCCAAACACCTGTTCCTCGATCTGCCGACGGCAGCCGGCGTTGATCGGATGGGCGATGTCCGCGTGCAGCTTGAGCCGCGACTGCCCGTTGCCGTTGCGATACTGCAGGTAGCGGTCCTGGTCGAGCGGCTCGCCGCAGTTGTTGCAGAACCGGGCGCGGAGGTGGTTCTTTTCGCTGCAGGACGGGCAGTGGTCGGCCAGCTTGCGCGACGGCATGGCGAGGAACAGCCCATCGTTGCCATCGATGAGTTTCACGTCGCGGATGACGAAGGTATTGTCGAAGGTGAGCGAGCAGAAGGCCTTGAGCCGTCCACCGGTTCCTGTTGCAGACTTAGTTGCCCCACGCCCCCCGCAGAGGTTGATGCGTACTTCCGTCAGTTGCATGACTGCCTCCCGGCCCCGCCGCGCGAACGGCGACGGGGCCGCTGATGAAATGTAATCGGCGTTCCCGCTGCGCCCGCCAGAAGTGTGATGCGGTGCTGCGAATTACGCCTGACCGATCCCCGTTCCAACTCCCCAAAGGGCTGATCCGAGCGCAGAAAACATCCTGTTGTTCCGCTCCGCCGATCGCCACTCTCAACCTTACCACCCCGATGGGACACGAGTATTACTGGCTCGTGAAGTTCCCGTTGGCATCGTCAAAAAAATCCGGCGACAGCTCCACCGCCATCGCTCGCGCTCCCAGACGCTCGACGATTTTGGACGCCGCCGCGTCCGCTTCTTCGCGCGCGTCGAAAAGCGTGAACAGCGTGCTGCCGCTTCCGCTCATCCGCACCGGACGAGCAAGCAATTCCTGCGCGGCCACGCGCATCGCACCCAACTCGGGCCGCAGCGAGAACGCCGCCTTCTCCAAGTCGTTCACCAGGCGCGGCAACAGGGCGCACGAGCCGGACGTGGCCCACACAGTCCAGTCCGGCTCGCGCACGATCTGGTTGTCCTGCCCGAGCTCGAGCTCATCAAAACGCCGATAGACTTCGGCCGTCGCGAGCGCGTAACCCGGCAGCACCAGGACCGCCCACCGCGCGGAAGGCGACGCAACCGGTTTCACGATCTCGCCGCGCCCGCTGCAGACGCTGCTGGGGCCGTGAAAGAAAAAGGGCAGGTCGCTGCCGAACTGCGCGGCGAATCCCGAGAGGTGATCCGCCGGCCAGTCGGCGCGCCACAGGCGGTTTAGTCCCAGGAGTGTGCGGGCGGCGTCAGAACTGCCCCCTCCGAGGCCCGCTCCGACCGGGATCCGTTTTTCCAGCGTCGCGCGAATCCCACCAACCTGACCCGCTCTGTTCATCGCCGTCGCTTGCCCGGGGCGTTTCCCCGCGCTCCCGCAGCGTCGCGAAATGGCTCTACCCACGGAATCCACCGGCGCAGAGCCGGAAACCTCACCAGAGCCAAGGGCTGTGCCAAACGAGAAGGCGACACGAACGATCAGATTGCGCTCATCGTTCGGCAGCCCGGGCAGGTCATGAGTCAGCGCGATCCCTTGCGCGTCCGCACACTCCAATTTCAATCTGTCAAAGAGCCCGACGGTGCACATCCACGACAACAGCGGATGAAACCCGTCTGCGCGCCGGCGGCCGACGCGCAAGTACAAGTTGATTTTCGCGGGGGCCGACAGGCGCATGCGCCCACTGTTTCAGGCGGCAATTAACCTGTCAAACGACCCGCGCGACATTGCGTTTTCCTTCAAACCGACCGAGATGAATCCACTCCCGAAACCTGCTGAAATGATCGACGATCTGCTGACGTCTGACCATATCGCGTTGGGCGGGCGCGGTCAACAAAAATTTACCAGTTTCGGGTCCGTGTGACATGCCAAATAGAAGTGTTACGCGGCACGCCGAATAGCTCGCGCTCGATTTCGTGAAGAATCTACGACTGGCGGGTCGAAGCGTGGCCCAGACGTGTGTCGGGTTGCGCACCGGGTGACGCGCGGGAAGAAATAAACCACAAACACAAAAATGCCGGCCGCGGTGTGGGCGCGGCCGGCATCGCCAGAAAGTGGGAAGGGGAGCGTCGTGGAAATCGACCGGCCGAAACCGGCCAATCCCCATCAGGCGCCTCGACAGGCCGCTGTGGTGGCCCGTCAGGGTGCGTGTGCCTGACATGGATGATCTACGATTCGTTCCCCTCCGACGCAAATGGTCGACAGAATCGCTCGTGCGCGAGGGTTATGCTCCAGCATGGTCCGATAATCCCCTGCCTGTTTTCTTTGCACCGACCACAGCGTCAGGTCTTTACCCGATCCAGGAAGAACACCGCGATCGGCCCGAAGACGAAGATGGGGACCCATGCCATGATGGCCGGCCATTCGCTGGCCAATGATGGCGTGGGCGGTTTGCCTGCCAGGTGGTGGGCCACGAAGATGCTTCCCATCCCGATTCCGGTCCAGAAGAGCGACTTCGCCGCCGCGGCCTTGAGCCTGCCCGGCTCCCGGGTGAGGACGCAGGGGATCGCCAGCAGCAGAAGGATCACGTTCATCAAAGGTTGTGTGAAGCGCCAATGTTTCACGCGCAGGAGGTTGTTCGCGCCATAGCTCTTGGGGTTTTTCAGCATCTCGTCGATTCGCCGCGTCGGCAGGAACTCCACGTACTCTGAGCTGCGGTAGAGCGCGATCTCCTCAGGCGAGATGCTCGTGCGCCACGCGGTCACCTCCTGCGGTCGCGTCGGCACTTCATCGTAGCGCAAGCCTCGAACCAAGGTCCCTTTCTCGAGCTCCCACTTGCGCTCGCGCTCGTTCCAGCGTCCCGCCTCGGCGCTGATCTTCCCGACTGGCTGAAGGTCCGCGTCGCGCAGGATGACGTCGAGCTTCTTCATCGTGGCCGGCTGATCCTTCGTCGGCGGAGCGTACTGCGCCGCGTACAGCAGCGATGCCTCTTCGTCCTGCATGGCCTGCACGTTCTGGAACTCCGGGCCGCCGCGATGCATGTCGTCATGCTTACGCGTCAGCTTGGGGATCATGTGGGGGATCAACAGTTCCTGGTCGACGATGAGCAGCGCGTTGAGCACGACGGCCGCGAGGATGATTGGCATCGCCACCCGAAGGAGCGGAACGCCCGCGGCGAGCACCGCGGTCAGTTCGTTGAACCGGCTGAGCCGCATCAGCGTGAAAGCGGCCGCGACGACGGGAATGATTCCAGACAGGTGTACGAAGAACAGAAAGCCCTGGTAGAAGTAATAGTCGGCGACGTTGGCGATCGCCCCCAGCATGGATCCCGCGCCGCTCTCGGCCGAGCCGGGCTGCACCTCAACCAGGTGGTTGAAGTTGAAGACCATGTCGAGCACGACGTACATTCCGACCAGCACCATGAAGCTGATCAGGTAGTTCTTGAGGAACGTGCCAATGACGTAGCGGTCGAAGATCTTCACGGGGCTCCGCGCTCCAGGCCCAGAGGATCGCCCTCGGCCACCGGCGCGCCGACCCCGTCAGCCGCCCGGCGCGCGCCGCGCGTGCGAACGTTCATCATCAGCTCCAGCGGCCGGCGCGGCGCGCGCTGCGGATGCAGCAGTTCGCTGACGCGCTCGTGCACCGCATCCACGGAAATCTCCTGCATGCAGACGTTGTTGTCGCAAGGCGAGAAGCGGTGATTCATCGCGTTCACGCAGGGGCTGCAGGAAAGGTTCGCGGTCATGACGTACGTCTGCGCGCCCAGCGGCGAGTAGAGCGCCGGCGTTTCAGGGCCGAACAGCACCAGCGTCGGGAGGGAGGTCAGGGAAGCGAAATGCCCGGGCCCGCTATCGTTGGTCACCAGTACGTCGGCCAACATGTAGGTCACGATTAGTTGGCGCAGCGTCGTCTCGCCAGCCAGACAGATTGCCCGATCGGGCGCGATGGCCTGCGCCACCTCCTGCGCCGCCGCCCGCTCCGACGGCGCGCCGGTGATGCCAATCAGCGCCTCCGGCTCATCCCGGAGCAGCCGCTTGCCAAGTTCGATGAACCGTTCCGTGGGCCAGCGCCGCAGCGGCAGCAGGTCGCTCGCGTTGGGGTTCAGCAACACCAGCGGGGTCCCTACCCTCCCGTCCGCCAATCTTCGGATAATCTGTCTGACCTCGCTGGTTTCCGCTTCGGTCGGGCGGAAAGGTTCCGGTGAGAAATCGATTTGCGGGGCACGGTGCTTGAGCAGCGGCGTTTGTTGCGGATCTTCCAGCAGGGCCTCGACCAACACGTAATACCCGGCCGCCGTGTGCAGGTACGGATTGTACTGCACGCGATGAGTGAGCAAATCGCCGCGGTAGGGGCCTTCGGTGGTGAAGCGATGCAGTCCGACCCGGCGCCGGGCGCCGCTGAGAAATGCGAGGATTGCCGGCGCCCGGGCGAAAAACTCCATGTCCACGGTCGCGTCGATCCCGATCCGGCGGACCTTCCAGAGAGTGCGCACGATATCGACCGCGAAGGAAATCGGCCGGTCGGCGCGGAGCGCGAGCACGTTCTCCTTCGGTATCAGCCCGAGCACGTCGAGGATCGCGCGGTTCTTGTCGAAGACCCAGAAGTAAACGTTTTGCCGGCCGACAAGCTGAACCGCCCGTTCGATCGCGCGATACGCGAGCACCGTCGCGCCCTGTTCGATCATCTTGATCAAGAGGATTTTTCTCAACGGGGGTGGTTCCGAAGCGCGCGGCAGCAGGACCTGCCCGACCCGGCGCAGCAGCGTGAGCGCCAGGCAGATGGGCCGCCCGAGCCAGAGATCGATCCTGCGAATGGACTGCGGTTTCATTCCGCCTCTTCAAAATCGTCGTGTCGCGCGTTTGCTTCCAATGCTGCTCATTCAGCGTCCCGCTCATCTGAAGGCGCAGTGCTGACATTGCTCGTGGGCAAGGTCTCCAGTCGCCGCAAGAATGCCGCGCGGCGCTTTCTCACGCGTCCACTCTTCATCTTCTTCTCCAGCGTCTCCATTCGCTCGAGCGCAAAGCCATGCATCCTGCAGAACTGCTCGAGGTGCCCGCCCACGTAGATGAGGCGTTCTTCGGAGCGGAAGTCGGGCTTGTCGTTGAGGTAATCCCAGGCCGCGGGACGGGAGCCGAGCGTCGAGGTCCAGACGTCCGGCTGTCCAGGTAGGTAAAAGGCAAACTCGCCGGCTTCTCGCTGGTTGCTGCACACGACCTGCCGCCCCTCGCGGAGTTCGCCCAGCCGCTTGGCCAGATCGCGCCATGCCCACATCTCATCCATTTTCCGCGGCACCGGCGCCCGCACCAGATATAACAACTCCGGCGCTTGAATGATCATCGTGCCAACCAGCGCTACCGACAGCCCCGCGCTGAGCCATGACACGCGCCATCCTGACCACGTTCGCGCGACGTATTCTACGGTCAGAAGGGTCAAAGGGAAGTAAGCAAAAGCCGGCCAATTCGCCTCCCCGCGCGCCCGCGTGGAAGCGTAGGCAAAGAACAACAATGGCGCCGCCGAGCACCAGAGCAGCACCTGCCGCGACGCAGGCAGCGCCACGTACCGCCGCGCGTTCCATATCAGTGCTGAAATCCCCAACACGAGCAGGAACGGGTTCCACACTGCGGCCTGCGTTATGAGGTATTCGCCCACTCCCGACACCGCGGCGCGAAGTTGGTTCCCGGCCGAAAGGCTGCTTTGAACATCCGCGTCAGCCGACAAACCATGCGAAAGCTGAAATCGAAATGAGGCCCAATCGTGCTGCCAGTTCCAATAGATAACCGGTGAGAACACAAGCAACGCGACGACGCCCGAAAGGTAGATCCAGGGCCGCACAAAATGCGCGCGTCCGCGACGGCTTGTCAGAAGCGCCGCGACCACCGACGCCGGCAACAGCACCGCCGTGTACTTACTGAGCATCGCCAGTCCGCTGAACAGACCGAAAAGAAGCCACCACCCCCCTCCGCTGCGCGATGTTTCCGCTCCGGCCTCTTCGACCGCCATCACTGCGCAAGCCATTCCGCACACGCAGAAGAAGATCAGGGGCGAATCCGGCGTAGCGAGCGTTCCAAGTGCGTTCAGCAGAGGGCTTGCCAGGAGGAGCACTCCGCACCAATTCACCAGCCGCACGCCACCGAAGAGCCGACGCGCGAGCAGGACGATCACTGCCGCTGATCCGCACGCAAATACGATAGCAAACAGCCGGACCCCAAGTTGCGTCGAGCCCAGAAGTTTCGTCGAAAGCCAGATGACCATTGCGATCATCGGTGGGTGATCGAGATATCCCGGCGCCAAATGTCTGGACCAGCTCCAGTACACCGTTTCGTCTGGCACCAGCTGGCGGAAGGATGCGTAAAGGAGTCGTACCGCGAGAAATGCCGCAAACAGGACCAGAAGCAGGAGGCTGCTCTCCATCCACCGGTGCGGCTCGCGAGAAGATTGCACCGGCGTTTGATCCATGACGTGCGGAGCGGCGCCTTCCTGGCGGGAGCGCATCATACGTCCGCGCCCATTGCCCGTCACCACGATCCGCCCGAGAGCATTGCGAATGAAGTGGCAATTACGTTTCCGTCATACCCTGCCGGGGGCAGGAACTATGCGTCGGCCAATGGTAATATGTCGGTGATACCAGCGGTTCCCTGCAGCGAGGCCCCATGAGAATCCTGATTGTAGAAGATGAAGCGAAGACTACCGGTTACCTCCAGAAGGGCTTGACCGAAGAAGGCTTTTCGGTCGACAGCGCTTCCAGCGGCGAAGAAGGCCTGCGGCTGGCTAAGTCGACCGACTATGGTCTGATCGTTCTGGACATCATGCTCCCGCTGCTCGACGGCTGGTCGGTGCTCGCCGAGCTGCGCAAGAGCGGAAAGCAGACTCCAGTTTTATTCCTCACCGCCCGTGACAGTGTTCAGGATCGCGTAAAAGGCCTCGAACTTGGCGCCGATGATTACCTCGTCAAGCCATTTGCCTTTTCCGAACTGCTCGCGCGGATCCGTTCGGTCCTTCGCCGCGGCCCCGTCCGCCAGGCTGAGGTGATGAATGTGGCCGACCTCGAAATCGACCTCCTGCGCCATCGTGCCTCGCGCAATGGGCAGCGCCTCGGCCTCACCCCAAAGGAATTCTCCTTGCTCTCGCTACTGGTTCGCCGGCAGGGGGAAGTCCTCACCCGAACCCTCATCGCGGAGCAGGTCTGGGACATGAACTTCGACAGCAATACCAATGTCGTCGACGTCCACGTGCGCCGTCTCCGCTCCAAGGTCGACGACCCCTTCAACCGCAAGCTGGTTCATACCATTCGCGGGGTAGGCTATGTCCTCGAAGATCGGAAATAGCCTGTCCGCCGGCCGCGCCTCGGGTGCTCCCGTTCGCTTCCACCGCAGCTTGGCCTTCCGCATGGCGGTCTGGTATGCCGCCTCCGCTTTCCTCCTGCTCCTGGTCGCCTGCGGAGCCCTGTATTGGATGCTCGTCGGCAGTCTCAAACGCGAGGACGATGGAAATCTCTCGCAGGAACTCGCCGCCCTCATCGACTTGCTTCGTGATCGCCCGTATCTGAGCGACGCTGTCAAGCAGGAAGTGATCTGGGACCCGGCTGCGAAATCCTTCGCGCCCATTCTGATCCGCCTGATCGACAACCGCGGCCAGATCGTCCTCGAAACGCCAGGCATGTCAGACGTGCTTCCTATCGGCGCTTTCCCGCCGCCCTCGCAAAAACGCCATCATGTTGCAGTTTGGTCGCGCGAAGGCCAGGCGTTTCGCGCCATGTCCGCCTCTCTCCAGCGCGGGCCCCCGTTATCTGACGTTGTGCAGATCCAGCTCGCTCTCGATCACTCGGCCGAAGAAAAACTGCTGGCACACTATCGCAGCCGCTTGTGGATCGTGTTGTGCAGTGGCGTCGTCGTGTGCGCGGCCGGCGGCTTCTTCATTGCGCGCGCAGGCATCCGGCCCGTCGTGCACATCGCGGAGATGATGCGGCGCGTCAGCCCGGCCACCCTGCACCAGCGGATCGACGTTACCGGCTTCCCCGCCGAACTGGAATCACTGGCAGTAACGCTCAACGGAATGCTCCATCGGCTCGAGGAAGCCTTCGCGCGGCTCAGCCAGTTCTCCGCGGACATCGCCCATGAGCTTCGAACTCCGATCAATGTTCTGCGCGGCGAAGCAGAGGTCGCCTTGGGCAAGGAAAGGACCCCCGAGGCCTACCGTGATGTGCTCGCCTCCTCGCTCGAGGAATGCGCGCGCCTCTCCAGGCTGATCGACAGCCTTCTGTTCCTGGCCCGCGCGGAAAACCCCCAGACACAGATCCGCCGGGAAACCGTGGACGTCGCTGCCGAACTGACGAACCTCAGCGAATATTACGACATCATCGCCACCGAGACCGGCGTGCGCCTGGATGTCGGCGCCGACCGCGGCTTGGCGGCAAATCTTGACCGCACGCTCTTTCAGCAGGCGGTCGGCAATCTCGTTGAGAACGCCCTGGCGCACACCAACCGCGGCGGACACGTTTCAGTCAACGCGGCGCGAGACAACGGCAATGTGCGCGTCGAAGTGCTGGATGATGGCCGCGGAATTCCACCCGACCAACTTCCCTATGTCTTCGACCGCTTCCGCCGCGTCGATGCGTCCCGCAACTCGCAGGTTGGCGGTACGGGTCTGGGGTTGGCCATCGTCAAAAGCATCGCCGCCCTCCATGGTGGCACCGTCCAAATCGCGAGTCAGCCTGGCGTCGGCACCCGAGTCAGCCTCTTTTTCCCCGAGGCGTCATCGCCCACTCCAACGCCGCCTGCTGCACCGAAGAATTGAATGCAGTTGGCTTACTGGACTGGCGTGTATGGTGGGGGACACCTTGGCGCACGACCCTCCAGCACCTCGACCACGTCGCGCACCACCCAGCTCATGTTCTCCAGCGCGGTGCCCGTCCGTGCCGCCAGGTGTGGCGTCAGCAAAACGTTTGGAAGCCCTAGCAAAGGAAAATCAGCCGTCGGAGGCTCCGGTGCGAATACGTCGATCGCCGCGCCCGCCAGTCGTCCATCCCGCAGCGCCTCGGCGAGCGCCGCAGCGTCCAGCACTTCGCCGCGGCTCGTGTTGATCAGGATTGAGCTCGATTTCATCCGAGCCAACGCTTCGGTGCCCACCAGGTTGTGGTTCCCGGGTCGCATGTCGACGTGGACGCTCAGCACGTCCGCCTCGCGATACAACTCTTCCTTTCCCACGGCGCGGGCTGCAAAAGGTGGCGCGCGCTCCTCGCGCTCGAGGTCGATCAGGTCGTTGTACAGCACACGCATTCCAAAGCCATTGGCGCCGATGTGGCCCACTCGGCGCCCGACGCGCCCCATCCCCAGGATTCCCAGCGTCAGCTCGTTGAGTTGCACGCCGCGAACTGTGTTGCGGATGCGTTTGAACTCCCTGGGGTCGTACGGGCGCTCCCGGAATATCGCCCAGGGCCGCAACAACTGCAGCATGTACCCAAAGACGAAATCGCCGACGGCCAGCGTGTTCGCGTCCGGCGTGTACACCACCTGCACGCCGCGCGCACGGCACGCAGCCACATCAATGTTCTCGATCCCCACGCCGCCACGACCCACCACCCGCAGCCGCGGCGCGTGTTCCAGGAGGCTCGCGTTCACCTGCGTGTAGGTGCGCACCACCATCCCCTGCGCCTGCGCCAGATGCAGCGAAAAAGAAGGTTCATCCGAACCAACCTCCACAACTGTAGTTCTCTCCTTCAGCCACTGCAGCGGCGTCGGCTCTGAGCCTTCAGTGACGAGCACGATGGGTCGATCGCTCATGAGACGAGCAGGTTTGAGTGCAGTCAGCTGGGCAGGGCCGAAACGGGCTCCTTCGCCTTTTCACCGATGTACCACTTGCGCCCTTCGCGCTCCTCCAGGACGAAGTCTCGTTTCAGAAGCGTGTGTCCGTCGCGCGTGATGGTCAGGATGTATGTGCCGGGCGAAAGCAGGATGGGCGTCGTGTATTTGTTCTCTGCGGTCAGCTTGGCAGAGATCGAGGTTTCACCGTCGCCGGTCACGAGGATCGTCGCGCCATCCACCGATGGATCCCCCTCCACGACGATGGCGGACGATGGCTCGATTGTCTTCGCCCAGCGATAGTACATCCAGCCAACCATTGCCAGCGTGGCCACGCTGCTGAACGCGATCACGAACAAGACAAAAAAGCGCAGCAGCGGGCTTGGCTCCTCGGGGGTCGCCAAGCGGTGCGGCGCGGCCGGTGGAGGCAGATCGGCCTTTGCAACTTGCGATGTACGGTCACGGCGGTGCATTGATTGTCTATCGGCATCGTCAATCTGCCGTGCCGTGCTTTGAGAAGCAGTCAGCGGCGGCACATTGCAGTCACCGCTCATTATGAATGGTCAGCGGCGCGCTGGCAAACCAACAGGGCTGTTCAAAGCCGCAGCCGTGTGATACCACATGAGTAACTTCCCCGGTGTTCGTTGCTCGTCGTAATACATCATGCCGCAATTCAGCGGCGATAAGGAGCCATCCATGACTCGCCTTTCGTTCTTTAGCTTGCTTTCTTTGGGATTGGCGGCGGTGGGCTGTCAGCCCGACCAGCGCCACGACGACATGAACGGCACTGCTGCGCCGGACCGCCGCATGGATAGCCGCATGTCACCCATAGACGCGCGGACTGCCCCAGGCAGCGATCATCGCGCTGGCGGCGCGACCGCTGCCGGCACGGGCGATACCAGCCCCGACGACAACGCCATCGACCACGACAACGGAACCGACAACGACATGGCTCCCTCCGAAGCATCCTCGGGGAGCTGAATCAACTGCTGATCCTAACACGGTAACAGCAGCTTCCCTGGCGCCGGTTCTGCTTCGCCGGAAAACGATAGCGCGACATTTTCACGGTCCACACTGCATGTGGCCGTATGTTAATTTGACACGAGGTAAGCCCAAAGGAGTTTGTCATGGCGATGAAGCGTTCTGGAAAGAAGCGTGCGGGCGGGACGAAGGGGCGCTCCAGCGCCAGTGCCAAGTCACCCAAAAGAGGCCGTGCTGGCTCTCGCGCCTCCGCCAGCAAGCGCTCGAGCGCCGGCGGTTCCGCTATGAAGCGGCGGGGCGGTGCCACCAAGCGCAGGAAAACGGCCAAGCGCCGCACCTCTTCCACTGCCATGCGAAAGACTACATCGAAGCGCCGCACCACCGCCACGACGCGCGCCTCCGGCAGCAAGGCCCGCCGCTCAACCAGCAGCCGCAGCACGGGAAAGGTTGGAAGCAACCCGCGTGCTGCCACCCAATTCGCCGAACGCACCGATTTCGGAATCCCCGAGCAGGATGCAATCCAACCGGATACCCGTGCGGCGACCGCAAACCGCACGCGCCTCGACGTGCCCCCGCGCAGCGGCGAAGACGGCGATCGAACCAGCGGCGTCGGCGGCTCGGAGGCCGGGCCGGGCTCCAGTAGCGGCGGTGATCTCGACCCGGAATTCGTTGGGCTCGACGGCAAGGGCGGGCTCGCCCAGAGCGTCCCTACGCGCGTCACCGGAGGCCCCGCCTCCTCCACCGGCACCAGTGCAGAATTCGCCAGCGGCCCCCCCGCGCGCGGCGATAACCCGCGACGCGATCGCGAGAACATTCAAGGTTCCACCGTCGACCGCGGCGGTGGCGATGAAAGCACCTCCGGCGGTTCTCCTGATCAGGGAGGTGCTGACGATATCCAGGACGATTTCACGTAGACGCGCTACTGCCTACTGCGGTTCGTCTCCGTCCCTCTCGCTTCGCCTTTCGCGAATAGCGGTGGACGAGAGGTCAACTCGGAAAGCGCTCTCGGGCAGTTCGATAAACAGCGGCTCAAACTCGCGCGGCACCGCAAGCGTTCCCAGCGTCTGCAGTTGCTCGTCTTTGGAGCGGGCTGCGACAAGGAATCGGCAGCCTGATCGCGCGATGTGTCTCAGGGCCTCGTCGCGTTCCGCAACGGTGCCGTAATATCGCGGATCCACCAGACGAGCGGCGGTGTCCGCGCCAACCACAAAGTCACATCCCTGGAACAACTCCGCCTTCTGACGAAATAGGGCAACGCGTGTCAGCACGACCTGGTGCCGCCCATGAAATTGTTGCAACCGGCGCTCGATCTCCGAGCGGCGCAGTGGGGGCTTGTCGGCATTCACAATCGGCAACTCGAACCGCACCGGTCTCCGCAGGGTCTTCTCCGCCGCCAGCGCCATCGCCTCGTGGCCGGCGTGCAACGGATTGAACGATCCTGACAGGAGCGCGCCACCCATCGCCTCCTCCGGAATGCGGCGGCCGTCGGGATGCACTGTGACCCATCGAAGCTTCCCTTCAAGAAGGAGAGCAACCGGGTCCTCGATCGCCTTGCGCGAAGCAATGAGGTGCTCCGGGTCAACCAAATCCAGCGGCGGCGGCGATGCGTCCCGCAGCGCCAGTGCCAGCGCATGCACGAGCAGTTGCGCCGCCAGCGTCTCTTCACCGAGGCGGTCGCGTTTCCCTTTCTTGAGGGTGAGGTCATAGCTGCTGACCCCATGGCGGCCCTGAATGGCGATGCAGCAGCGATGATCGCCGCGCTTGCTTCGGTCAGTCGCAATGGTCGCGGTGAATCCAATGCCGAGCAGCGGCGCCGAATCTTCCGAAAGCACTGCCGCGCGCTGGTAAGCAGCGTTCGCCATCGCTGCCGCCGTTTGCGGGGAAACGGGATTCCCGCCTGATTTCCCGACCAGCGCCTCCAGCGACGCCGCCGAGTACCGGTCGGATGCCTCGAGAATCGTGCGCGACGAACCCGCGACGCTGTGCAGCCACGCTAATCCAAGGCTTCCCGCCCCCGTGAATTCGTAGACCAGCTGAAACGCCGAGTCATACAGATCCCGAATCACCCGCTCCTTCTCCGGGCTGAGCATGTCACGCATTCTGGAGTTTCGGGTTCCGATTTGCGACCCCGAATCTGCCCCTCCCGATACGATTGCAATGGCAACGCTCCCACCCGACCGGAAGAAGTTACCGGACTTTACACCGATCGCAGATTTCAGCTGGCGATTGCCGGGATTCTTTATGGGACAACTCGAACGGCGTGTTAGAGTGGTGGGCGGTGAAGACCCTCTGGTTCATGCCGATCGCATTCGTTGCTGGCGTCCATGGGTTCGCGATCTTCACGCCCTATCTGCTCCTCGTCCTTGCCGCCTCCCGCCTGCTCAAGCGCCGCCCCCGCCCCGCCGTGCAAGTCACAACGGGTGCCGTCAAAAATCCAGCCGCCGTTTGAATTTCCAAAAAAGCTAATCGCAGCGCCAATCTGACCGCCTCTTGACTTGGCCGTCATACTGTACTAGATTACATAGTACAGTATGGGAGCTACACGTTGCCCCTGAACCTTCACATCTCAACCGGCATCAGCGTTCCGATTTACCGGCAGATCATCGACCAGATCTGTCGCGCAGTCGCCGGCGGGGCCCTCGTGCCGGAAGATCAGCTTCCCAGCGTCCGCGAGCTGGCCCAGCGACTCGTGGTGAACCCGAATACGGTGGCGCGCGCGTACAGCGAGTTGGTCCGCGAGGGCGTCGCCGAGTCGCGGCAGGGGCGCGGCGTCTTCATCACCCGTCGACGGCAGGTCTACAGCAAGGCAGAACGCGCTCGGCGCCTCGAGCAGGCGCTCGACGGCTTTGTGAACGAAGCCGTCTTCCTCGACTTCTCCGCCGACGAGCTCCGCGACGCGCTCGAGAAACGCCTGCGGACGCTGAGGCTTCGGGAAAGTAGAGACCACGCCGCACGTGGCTCATAAGCATTCGGCACGCCAATGCGTGCTCCAAGGGAGAAGCGGATATGACCAAATCGAATCTGACTCCTTCCAATACGTCAGCGGCGTCCCCTGCCGGGGATTCAGCCGTCACCAGCCCAGCCTGGGCCGCCGGCGACTTCGTCATCACCACCCACGGCCTCACCCGCTACTTCGGCTCGAGGAAAGTCGTTGATGCGCTCGAGCTTCGGGTGCCGCGCGGCTGCGTCTATGCCTTCCTCGGCCGCAACGGTTCCGGCAAGACCACCACCCTGCGAATGCTCCTCGGCCTGCTCGATCCCACGCGCGGTTCGGCGACTGTCCTGGGCCATGACAGCCGCCATCTCCCGCCTGCCGTCGTCGCCCGGGTGGGATACATGGCCGAAGCTCACGCCGTCTATCGCTGGATGCGCGTCAGGGAGTGCGGCGCGTTCCAGGCGCGTTTCTATCCGCGGTGGAACAACCGGATCTTCCTCGCGGTGCTCGAGCACTTCGGGCTCGACCCGAAGGCGAAAGCCGGCGACCTCTCGCGCGGCGAGCGCGCCGGCCTCTCGCTCGCCCTGACGCTGGCCCCGGAGCCGGAACTGCTCATCCTCGATGATCCGGCGCTCGGGCTCGACCCCGCGGCTCGCCGATCGCTCCTGGAATCCATGATCTACGTCACTCGCCGCTCCGATCGAACCATCCTGTTCTCCTCGCACCTCCTCTCCGATGTCGAGCGCGTCGCCGACTACATCGGCGTGCTGGATCGCAGCGTGCTTCGGGTGAGCTCCCCGGTGGAGACCTTCCGGGCGCGCGTACGGCAATTCTTGCTCCGATATCCCGGCAAGTTGCCCCCGCTGCCGCCGATGCGCGGCCTGCTGCACGCACGGCGCTCGCTGGGCGAGCTCCGATTGACGATCGCTAACGTCGATGACGAAACGCGGCAGCTCATCCATGGACTGGGCGCACAGTCCGTCGAAGAGATCCCGCTCAGCCTCGAGGAGGCGCTGATCGGCTACCTCGGCGAGCGCGGCGAGGGCCACTTCTTCCTGGAAGACACAACCACGCTGGACGAAGCAAAGGGGGCGGCATGAGCACCGCGAACTCATTGACAACGATGCCCGAGCCGCAGGCGCCTGCGGAATTCCATCCCGCGAGCGCCGCCGGCATCCGGGCGATGATCTGGAAAGAGCTCCGCGAGAACGGTAAGTGGGCCGCCGTCGGCCTGCTCGGAATCGCCGGCGGAATGGCCTACGCGCTGCGGCGCGGCGCCGCCCCCACGTCTTACATGACAGTCAACTCCGCCGCGTTGACCTCCGACATCTTCTTCGCTGCCACCGTTGGCGGCATGGCGGCCGTCGCGCTGGGGCTTGGCCTTCTGCAGATCCTGCCGGAGAAGCGGCGCGACCAGTGGGCCTTGCTCGTCCATCGGCCCGTCACGCGCGAAACGCTGTTCTGGAGCAAGGCCATTGCTGGGCTCGGGCTGTACATCCTCGCGGCCGGGATTCCGCTGCTCGGCGCCTGTCTCTGGGTCGCGACCCCCGGTCACGTCGCCGCCCCGTTTGGACTGGCGGCTCGCGCTGCCCGGCATTATCGATCTTCTCGCGGGAATCTCCTATTACTTCACGGGCCTCCTGATCGGTCTCCGCGAGGCGCGGTGGTACGGCAGCCGCGTTCTCGCCATCGCGTTGCCGATCGTCTGCTCGTCGCTCGCAATCGGCGTGCCTGAGTTTTGGCAGGCGCTGCCCGTTGTCGGTCTTGGTGCGTTGATCAGCGCGACTGCAGCCTGGGGCAGCTTTCGGACCGGCGGGACCTACCGCCCACAACTCCGTGTCGCCAAGGCAGCACTGGGCCTGAGCGTCCTGCTTGGCATCTGCCTCGTCGGGATCGTTGTCATCGCGACGCTGACAGCGTTGTTCACCCAGCAGATTCGCATCTACAAATACACCAGCTACACCATCGACAACGAGGGGAAGGTTCTGCGCGTGGTCCAGGAGGGACAAACCATCCTGAGCATCACTGACCTCAGCGGCAACGCGCTGCAACAATACGCGGGTATCACTGATGCCACCGCGCTCTCAGAGCGGACCAACGGTGTCGCATCCGCTGCTCTCATGCTGCACAGCTCGCGCGCCTACTTGCGCGATTCCTACCGGAGCAATCTCAGGTTCTTCCTCCCCATTTACGACCGCTTCGACCGCGACCCTCGCTTTCAATGGTATTACATCCACGGCAAACGATACCTCATCGGCTTTGATGCGAAGGGTGCACGTCGCATTGGCGCCATCGGGCCCGATGGCTTCGTGCCGGATGATGCCGGGGCGCCGCGGAAGTTTGAGGGTGAGTTTCACTTTGGTCCCTTTTTCGGCGGCTACCAAACGATCCTTACCTTTTCCTCCGGCGTCTATGCCCTCGACTTGACCCGCCGGCGTATCGAGCGCCTGTTTACCTCGCCCTCCGGTGAAACCATCGTCGCCGCCGCCGAAGCGACCGGCGGACAACCGCCGCCGGGTCAACCGGTCTCTCGGCGCATATTGGAGTCTCCGTTCCTGCTCGTGGGCACCGACGACTCGCTGCACGTCCAGCCGCGAAACAGCGCCGGCAATCGTCCTCCAATGTCTACGCCCATCGCTCATGATGCCCTGCGCTACGGGCAAGTGACGGTTTCGACCGTGCCGCAGAAACCCGATTATCTGGTTCGTTACTCACCTTCTTGGGACATCGGCATTGAGCGGACCAGGATGCCCGAGTACCTCGCAACCGTCTCGCCGGAAGGCAATGTCCTCAGCGAGATCGAGCTGCCGCCGATCCCGATCGAGGCGCCAAAGGAGGGCTTAACACAGAGCTTCCTCGGCGGCCTCGCCGCTCCGCTCGCCGGGATCTTCACCGCCACGATCATCGAGTCCTTCAGCAGGCAACACGAATTTCGCAACCTCTTCCACGATCGAGAGTCGCTGGCCGTCCTCAGTGCCGCGGCGCTGTCTGCCCTCGTCTGCGCCGCCGTCACCTTCTATATCGCCCGCCGCTACGCCTTCAGCTCCCGCCGCCGCATCGGATGGACCGCCGGCAACTTCCTTCTCGGCCCCGCCGGACTTCTCACGCTCCTCTGTCTCCAGGAGTGGCCTGCCCGCGAGCCTTGCCCGACCTGCGCCCGCAAGCGCGTGGTCGACCGCGATAATTGTGAGCACTGCGGCGCCCCATTCCCGCCGCCTGCTCCCGAAGGCACCGAGATCTTTGAAACATGAAGTGCCGCATCCTCGCGCAGCGGCGATATACTGTTCAGGCAGTTTCATGACTCTCCTCGCAAATCCAACCGAGCGTCGCATTGTGCTTGAGCGCGTGAGCTGGCGGCTGTATCAGACCATGCTCGCTGAGATCGGCGACGGCAACGTTCGCCTCACCTTTGATACAGGAAGGCTCGAGATCATGTCGCCTTCGCCGCTCCACGAGCGGGTCAAGACAGCACTTGCCCGGCTCATCGAGGTCTACGCGGATGAAATGAACATCACCATCGAAGGACTCGGCTCGACCACATTTCGCAGCGAGCAATTGCAAAAGGGGCTTGAGCCCGACGAGTGCTACTACATCGCGCACACGGCCCAAGTCGCAGGCAAGGACGAACTGGACCTCTCCATCGATCCTCCGCCGGACCTCGCTATCGAAGTCGATATCTCACCCGAAGCGGTTCAGCGCGCCCCAATCTACGCTGCCCTCGGCGTCCCCGAGATCTGGCAGTACGACGGCCGCACTCTCCTCTGCCTGCGCCGTACTTCCGACGGCTCCTATTCCCCGTCCGATCAGAGTCTTGCCCTCCCACAGTTGGACGTTGCGAGTTTGAGCCAGCTCCTTCAACTCGCCCTCGAGAAGGGCCAGTCCACAGCAGTGCGCGAGTTTCGTGCACGCCTTCGCTCCTCCTCGGGGCGTTAGCTTTCGTTTCATTTCAACGATTGTTTTCACGCAATCTGCGCCTGCGCCACCCGTTGCCGCTCCAGCCTCGGCCGCAGGTACTCGGCGGTGTGCGAGCCTTCGGCCTCGGCGATCTGCTCCGGCGTTCCTTCGGCGACGATTCTCCCGCCGCCGTCGCCCCCTTCCGGCCCCATGTCGATCACCCAGTCGGCGCATTTGATCACGTCCAGGTTGTGCTCGATCACCAGGATCGTGTTGCCCATGTCGGCCAACCGGTTCAGCACGTTCAACAGATTGTGTATGTCCGCGAAGTGCAACCCCGTGGTCGGCTCATCCAACACATACAGCGTGTGCCCGGTCGGTGATTTCCCCAGCTCGCTGGCGAGCTTCACCCGTTGCGCTTCCCCGCCGGAAAGCTGCGTGCTCGGCTGGCCCAGCTGCACGTACGACAGCCCGACGTCGTTCAGCGCCTTCAGCATCCGGTGGATCTGCGGGAAGTTCTCGAAGAACGCCATCGCCTCTTCCACCGTCATCGCCAGCACCTCGGCGATGTTCTTGCCGCGGTAATGAATCTCCAGCGTCTGTGCGTTGTACCGCGTGCCGTGACACACTTCGCACGCGACGTAAACGTCCGGCAGGAAGTGCATCTCGATGCATTTGGTCCCCTGTCCCTGGCACGCTTCGCAGCGCCCGCCTTTGACATTGAAACTGAATCGCCCGGCTTCATACCCGCGGATCTTCGCCTCGCGCGTTTTGGCGAATGCCTTCCGCACCTCGTCAAACACGCCGGTATACGTCGCGGGGTTGCTCCGCGGCGTCCGCCCGATCGCGCTCTGGTCGATTTCGATCACCTTGTCGATCCTGGTAACGCCGTTGAGCGCCTTGTGCACGCCCGCCTTCACCTTTGAGCCATACAGCTTGCGCTTCAGCGCCGGCAGAAGCGTCTGGTTGATCAACGTCGACTTGCCCGACCCGCTGACGCCCGTGATGCAGATCACCCCGCCGAGCGGGATGCGCACATCGACATTCTTCAGGTTGTTCTCGCGGCACCCTTTGAGTTCCAGGCACGCCTTGTCCGCGTCCACCGCTCGCCGGTGCGGCGGCGGCACGATCGCGAACTCGCCCGTGAGGTACTTGATCGTCACGCTTTGCGTGTTGGAGAAGACATCAGGGACAGGACCGGCGCAGACGAGGTTCCCGCCATGCGCGCCGGCGCCGGGGCCGATGTCGATCATGTAGTCCGCGCTGCGGATGCACTCTTCGTCGTGCTCGACCATGATGACCGTGTTGCCGATCGACTGCAGCCGCTTGAGCGTGCGGATGAGCCGCGCGTTGTCGCGCTGATGCAGGCCGATGGTCGGCTCATCGAGCACGTAACACACGCCGACCAGCCCGCTGCCCACCTGCGTCGCCAGACGGATGCGCTGCGCCTCCCCGCCCGACAGCGTCGCGGTCTTTCGGTCCAGCGTCAGGTAAGCCAGCCCCACGTCCACCATGAATCCCAGCCGGCTCGCGATCTCGCGCATGATCGGCTCGGCGATTACGGTCCCTTCTTCACTGAGCTTGAGATTCTCGAAGAACTTCTTGGCGCCGTGCACCGTCAGGCGCGCCACATCATCGATGCTGTAGCCCGGCAGCCGCAGGGTAAATGGGCCGGGTGCTTCCGTGCTCGATGAATCGTCGCCGCCGGGCTCGGAACTTTTGGACTTCTTCTTTCCGCGCCCCTTCGGCGGATCGATTCGAACGCTTCCACTCTCATTATCGGGAGTGTACCCGTCGCCGTTTTCCGGCGCGTGCCGCAAGTCCGTCGGCATTTCCTCGCCCTTGCGGACCGCGCAGCTCGGCCCCGCCGAGTGGATCTCGTGCGCCGCGCTCAATGGAAGGCTCTCGAGCGTGTGCAACCGGACCGCCAGTGCCTCCTTCTTCAGCCGGGTCCCGCCGCAGGTGGCGCACGGCTGCTCTGACATGTACTGGTGCAGCCGCGTCTTCACGAACTCGCTCTCCGTGTTCTCAAAGCGGCGCTGCAGGTTCGGGATCACGCCCTCGAACCATGTGCCCGTCCCCATGTCCCCTTTCTTCTCCGTCCCATACATCAATACGTGCTGCACTTTTCGCGGGATGTCCGTGTAGGGCAGGCTGTAGCTCACGCCGAAGTCGCGGCAAAACTGGCGCAGCACCCGGCTGTAGTAGATGTTCATCCGCTTGCCGTTCTTGCGCCATGCCTCGATCGCGCCGTTCTCCAGCGCCACGCTCTCGTCCGCGACGATCAGTTCCGGGTCGAACTCGCAGGTCGTCCCCAGCCCATGACAGTCCGGGCACGCGCCGTGCGGCGAGTTGAAGCTGAACAGCCGCGGCTCCAGCTCCGGCAGCGAAACTTCCGGGTGCAGCGGGCAGGCAAACTTCTCGCTGAACACCTGGTCCTTCCACTTTCCCTCCGGGTCCGCGACCGTCACGATCACCAGCCCCTGCGCCAGCTTCAGCGCCGTCTCGATCGAGTCGGCCAGACGCGAGCGGATCTCCGGCTTCAGCACGATCCGGTCGACGATCGCTTCGATGTTGTGCGTGAAGGTCTTCTTCAGCTGCGGAGCGTTCTGCGGGTTTTGCAGCTCGAGGATCTGTCCATCCACCCGTGCCCGCACAAACCCCTGCTTGTGAATCGCGCCGAATGTGTCCTTGTGTTCCCCCTTCTGCCCGCGCACCAGCGGCGACAGGATCATCACCTTTGTGCCCTGCGGATACTTCATCACCGCGTCGACGATCTGCGACGCCGTCTGGCTCGAGATCTCCCGCCCGCACACCCAGCAGTGCGGCGTGCCGGCACGGGCGAACAGCACCCGCAGATAGTCATAAATCTCGGTGGTCGTCGCCACCGTCGACCGCGGGTTGCTGCTCGCCGACCGCTGCTCGATTGCAATCGTAGGCGGAAGCCCCTCGATCTCGTCCACGTCCGGCTTCTGCAGCTGATCCAGGAACTGCCGCGCGTACGTCGACAGCGATTCCATGTACTTTCGCTGTCCCTCTGCGAACACCGTGTCGAACGCCAGCGTCGATTTTCCCGAACCCGAGAGCCCCGTAATCACCACCAGCTGATCGCGCGGAATGTCCACCGCCAGGTCCTTGAGGTTGTGCTCCCGTGCCCCTCGGATTCGAATAAATTTCAGGCTCATTGAATACCGGCCGTGTTAGACTCTAGAGCGCTCGCTCGCCAAAATCGCAAACCACCTATCGTACGGCGGATGTACGGGTGAGGAAAGCGGCGCGGGGACGCCGTCCCATCTATACGCGGCGTCGCCAACGGCGTTCGGACCGGTGTCTCCTGCAGCCATGGTTTCGATGGTCAAGCCGATTGATTCTAAAGGATTCTCCCGAGCCCGCGCAGCCGCCAGGTTTCTGCTGCTCTGCGCGATCCTCTTTCTCGTTCCGGACGGCGCTGTTGGCGGCGACGCGAAGCCGCCTGCCAGGCCGAAGGTCGCGGTTTTTCCGCTGGCGGGCGACGCGAAAAGCGACCTGCCCAAGCGCGTGTGGGATTCCTTTCGCAAGAAGCTCGACCGCCAGGACGTCTACGACGTCGTCGATGGACCGCGGATGAGCGAGCTCGTCGAAGGATTGGAATCGCCCGTCGTCCTGCAAACACCCGAGGACGCGCTGCGAAAACTCGCCGCCGATGTCGATGCCAACCTGCTCATCTGGGGCGAAGTCAACGCCGTCGCGAAAGGCACAGCGCTGCGGCTCAAAATCCTCGACCTTCGCGAACCCAAACCCAACGTTCGCCAGATGGAGAAAATCGTCGAAGACCCCGGACAACTCCGCTTCGCCATAGAGAGCGTCCTGGAGACGCTGCCTGGCGTCGGCGAGTTCGAGCACCCCAATCAAGACCCGGTCCAGCACGACGCGGTCGCCGAAGCGTTGTGGAAGAAGAATCCCAATCTCGTCAATAACGGCGACTTCACCAACGCCGGCGGTTGGGACGCCCTCTATGAGGCCCAGAAATACAGCGCGCCGCTCAGCGATGAATTGCCCGCCCTCGACAAGGTCAACATCTATCGCCTGCCCGGCGAGAAGGGCGGGCCGCCCAACAACGTGCTCGCCATGAACCTCTCGCAGCACGCCGCGGAGTTCAACGGCATGGCCTGCCTCTCCGCGCCGATCAAGATTGAGCCGGACACGCGCTACCGCATCAGCTTCCGCTACAAGAGCGACGGCCCCACGCTGCACGTCTTCGTCAAGGGCTACACGATCGCCGAGAACATCGAGGGCGAGAAGGCCGAGCGCGAAATCTATCGCCGCCAGGTGCCGCCCACCGGCGCCACCAATGGTCAATGGGTGACGATCGTCGACGAGCTCAATCCGCAGCAGGCGCATTTTCCCGTGCAGTTCCTCCGCGTCGATCACTACGCCTATTACCCGCCGGGCAGAGTCATGTTTGACGACGTCATCCTCAAGGCCGTCGGCAAACAGACCCGCCACGCCAAAGATGATGCCATTGACCAGCCCGTCACCCGCCCGAGCAAGTAGCGGCCCAGGCCGGCGACGCGCCGACGGAATCGTCGGTAGTGTCCTAATTTGAAAAAAGAGGGAAACCCGAAAGGGGGAAGTGGGTCAGGTTGAAATATTTTTCATTGTAGGGATCGTCCCGCATTCCGGACATCGCTCCGGCGTCGCGCGGAGATCGTAGCCGCAGCTTTGACATCGGCCGAGAGCATTCCGACGCCGCTGGCGTAGAGTATGTCTGACAACCGCCACCCAGCATATGGGAAGAATCGCAGTCACCAGGATTGCTGCCGCACCGGGGATACCAGACCTGTCCTTAATCATTTCATGAAATTGCGCCGCTGTCTGCGGGCCATACCGGGAGAGGAGGTCACGTTCCGCCCACATTAAGAACAGCCAACCAGAGGTGCGCACTACGCAGACTAGCGCCGAGAAGCCAGCGAACGTGGTGAAGATCATGAACAGCATTCGTCTCATTCGACTCCAGTTTAGTCGATCAGTGCTACCCGTTCGTCAAGCTCCCAAGCGTGGTCCGTCAGTCCTGCCGCCATCGCTGGCGTAAGCAGCAATGTGCGATGCACGCGGCAGAAGTTGTAATGCACGACGTGCAGCGCCACGGCCGCCGCGAGGTTCTGGAGCTTCTGCGCATGAAGGCCTGCGCCGATACCTGCCAGCACTGCGCGGATGCCTGCCGCGCCATGGCGGATGGCCTGCCGAGCTCATCTCGCGCCGCCGCCGCCGTTCATCAGTCAACCCAGGCCGCCGCGCGCGGCGCACGGCGCGAATCCGCCGTGATGACTCGAAAGAAGACCGGACAAGCCCATGCGGTTTGGAATCTGTTCTCCCGAACGCACGAGGTCGGTGGAACTTGTTCGCGCTGGGGTCGTCGGAAGTTGATGCCAACCGCGTCACGAATCCCGTGTCTAGCCGTGAAGCTGTTTCCACCCTTTTTCTTCAAGGAGTTGCACCATGAGTAAACGGATTTCGATGCTGGCCGCCCTGGCCTCTCTGGCACTGCTCGTCTCGTTCAACAGCGCCTTCGCCGCGGGCGACGATGATTTCATCAAGGAGGCCGCGAAGGGCGGCATGATGGAAGTAAAGCTCGGCAAGCTTGCCGTCCAGAACGCCGCCAGCGATCAGGTCAAGCGTTTCGGCCAGCGAATGGTCGACGATCACAGCAAGGCCAACGACGAGTTGAAGACGATCGCCAAGGGTAAGAACGTCGAGCTGCCCAAGGAGGACGACGACAAGGAAGCGAAGGACATGTCGGACAAGCTCTCGAAGCTCAAGGGCGACGCGTTCGACAAGGCGTACATCACGCACATGGTCGCGGATCATGAAAAGGACGTGGCCGCGTTCGAGACCGAAGCGAAGGACGGAACCGATGACGAGGTCAAGGCCTTCGCTTCCAAGACGCTCCCCGTTCTGAAGGACCACCTGTCGCAAGCGAAGAAGATCGCCGACAACATGGGCGGCGACGCCGAAAAGGACGGCATGCGCGACGAAGGCGCCAAGGCGAGCAAGATTGTCGAACGCAAGGACGCCGATATGGGTACCGAAGCGAAGTAGTTCTTCCACCGCTGCCTTCAACGAGCGGGCTCGGCCCCGGCCAACGCCAGGATCCGAGCCCGCTCTCTTTGTCACCATGAAGTCAAGACCGTCGCTACTCCTCACGGCATCGCGAGCCGAGCCGATATATTCATTATAGATTCTTTCTAACTGGTCAACAGCTCGCTCAGGTCAGATCCATTCCCGCGCTCCCGCGCCGCTTCGCATCCACAAGTGGGGGCCTGGCAACCCACCGGCACTCTGCCGCACAAAGCGCGCCACCCCCTCGTCGCCCCGCGATCGCTTCCGAAATTCCAGCAGCGTGCGCCCACCGACGATATAATCCGATGACTGCTGCTTCTTGTGGTCGCGAAACGCGCGCCCGGGTAGCGGGTGCGCGAGCAGGGCGATGCTTATACCTGGTCGGATTCTCTGGGCCGTGGCGGTCCTGCTTGCCTGCGGCTGCGGCGGCCCGCCTCCCGTACGCAGCGTTGCCAATCCCGATCCCTCCGGAAAAGTGCCCGCCATCAAGCAGGCCGTCCGCGACAACGACCGCACGAAGGTTCCACTCCTCGTGAAGGACCTCGACAGCGACGACCCCGCCGTCCGCTTCTACGCCATCGGCGGCCTCCAGCGACTCACCGGAGAAACCTTCGGCTACCGCTACAGCGACGACGAAGACCGCCGCAAGCCGGCCCTGAAACGCTGGCAACAATGGCTCGCCGAACAACCAAAGTAGAGACAAGCAACAACGCGATTCCAACCCCAACCCGACCTACGATTACCAGAGAGCCCAATCGAAAATCGCAAATCGCAAATCGAAAATCCCATGCCCCTCCGCAAACCATCCTCGCCTTCCACCTCTGTGCCGCGGGTAAATTTGAATGTCACCAGCGACCCCGCTAATCTGGCCCCGGTCCGCCAGAGTTTCGAGCAATTCGCGATCGAGTGCGGCTTCGACGCCAGGGCGGTGGGCGACATCGGGCTCTGCATCAATGAAGCCATGGCCAACGTCACCCGTCACGCTTACCACGGCGCGACGGATCGCCCGATTGAAGTCGCCGCCGAGTACGCCAATGGCGCTCTTCGAATCACCCTTCGCGATTGGGGAACCGGCGAAAATCCTGCCGCGCGTTTACCCGCCGGCCACGACCCGGCCCGGCCCGGCGGACTTGGACTGATCTGCATGCGGAGCCTCATGGACCAGGTTATCTACGAACCGCAACCGGACGGAATGCGGCTCACGCTAATCAAGAAGCGCGCAGCGGGTTGAGCGGGGCGGAGGGTTGCGTCAACGCGCGATCCACGATCGAGGCATCATGAGCGACATTCAGACCAGCAGCGCATTGATTCCCACCGCACGCCGGGAGGGCGACTCGATCGTCCTGTGCGTCCGCGGTGAGATCGACCTGCACAACAGTCCCGAGGTGCGCACGGAGCTTCTCGGAATGCTGGCCAAGAATCAGCCGAAGAAGTTCGTCCTCAACCTCGCCCTTGTGCCCTATATGGACAGCAGCGCGGTCGCCGTCCTCGTCGAGGCGCGGCAGAAGATCAACAAGTGGGGCGGCAAAATCTACCTCACCGACCTGCAACCCCGCGTCAAAGGCCTGCTGGAGATTGCCCGCCTCGGCACCATCTTCGTCCTCTGCAAGGACGAGGCCGACGCCCTGTCGAAGTGATTCCGGCGGGTGAGTCGAAGCGATGCAACAGAGGGGTGGAGCAGGATGCGCGCCGCATCCAATGCGGATCGTGAGCTACCTCGCAGATCACCGACGTTAGTTAGACGAGACGCGTTTCGTTCATGTTCCCGGGCGCGGCATTGTCGTTGATGCGGTGCCAACAAAGAATAATTTGAAACTGAGCGCTACCACCGATTGACTCCATTTGGAAAGAGTGTATCATGAATGTGTCGGCCCGGGCTGCCGGACGGAGCATCGCGCGCTCTTTGACAAGCGAAGGATTGAAGCCCAAAAGAGCCGGCACAGGTCCACGAAAGCCCTCGAAAGCCCACGAAAGCCCACCATGGGGCGCTTTGAATCGCCGGCAAAGCGGTGACACCGAAGGGGGCAAGCGCTTCATGAGGCTCCAGGGCCCGGGGATGAGCCGGCAGGTCAGTGGTTGACGCATCATGGCTTCTTCGCAAACTAAGCAGCCGATGACCTACCTTCTCCGTCCTATCACCGCGATCGGGGAGCGGGCGCTGGGCCTGCTGGAATTCATCGGCGGCCTCGGCTACCTCCTGCTCGACACCGCCGTCGCCACGCGCCGCGCGCTCTTCTCCAGGCGCGGCCGGCGCATGGGCTGGAGCAACCTCTGGGCCCAGATGGTGCGGGTCGGCGTGAAGAGCGTCCCCATCGTCATGCTCGTCCTCTTCTGCATCGGCGCCATCCTGGCCCTGCAGATGGCGCCCATCCTGAGAAACTACGGCGCGCTCTCCCAGGTCGCGGACATCATTTCCATCGCCGTCTTCCGCGAGCTCGGTCCGCTTGTCAGCGCCATCGTCCTGACCGGTTTCGCCGGCGCCAGCATCGCCGCTGAAATGGGCGCCATGGTCGTCTCCGAAGAGATCGAGGCGATGCAGGCCCAGGCCATCTCTCCCATCCGCTTCCTCGTCGTCCCGCGCGTCCTCGCAACCGCCTGCATGATGGTCTGCGTCGCCGTCGTCGGCGATCTGCTCGGCGTCTGCGGCGGGCTGTTCATCTCCCGCTTCCTTCTGGGGATCAGCGCATCGCAGTACCTGCACCACACCTTCGACGCCATCCGCGTGCGCGACTTCGTCACGGGCCTCATCAAGGCCGGGGTCTTCGGTACCCTTATCAGCTCGCTCGCGTGTTACCTGGGCCTGAGCGTTACTGGCGGGGCCCAGGGGGTGGGCGTCGCGACCACCCGCACCGTCGTGCTCACGATCGTCGCCCTGATTACGGTGGACCTGCTCTTCACCGCGTTCTTCTACGCCTTTGATCTGTGAGTCCAAGCCATGGCAGGCACCGCCATACGAGTCATCGACGTCACCAAGACCTACGACGGGCGCACCATCCTCGACCGCATCTGCCTCGACGTCATCGACGGCGAAACGCTGGTCATCCTCGGCGGCTCGGGCTCCGGCAAGTCGACCATGCTCCGCCTCATGATCGGCAACATCCGCTGCGACAGCGGCGACATCATCGGTCTCGGCAAGAGCGTCTGCGGAATGAGCGAGGACGAGCTCACCCAGTACCGTAAATCCATCGGCGTCCTCTTCCAGAGCGCGGCGCTGTTCAATTCCATGACCGTCGCCGACAACGTGGCGCTGCCCCTGCGCGAACATACCGACCTGCCCGAAGAAACCATCGAGATCATGGTGAAGATCAAGCTCGAGCTCGTCGACCTTCGCGAGCACGCCGACAAGATGCCCGCAGAGCTCTCCGGCGGAATGAAGAAGCGCGCGGGGCTCGCCCGGGCCATCGCCCTCGACCCCAAGGTGCTCTTCTACGATGAGCCCTCGGCCGGCCTCGATCCCGTCACCAGCGCCGAGATCGACCAGCTCATCATTGACCTCAACCGAAAACTCGGCGTCACCAGCGTCGTCGTCACCCACGAAATGGACAGCGCCTTCCGAATCGCTGACCGCATGGTCCTCCTCGATGGCGGAAAATTCATCGCCGCGGGGACGCCCCTGGAAATGCGCGAATCGAAAAACCCGCTCGTCCACCAGTTCATTAACGGCCTCGCCGAAGGCCCCCTGACCGATCGCCGGCGCGGCGGACAATACGAAGTCGATCTCCTAGGCGGACACCTGTAGCACGGGCGGCATCGCTGTAGCACGGGCGTCCCGCCCGTGCAGAAAAACCCAGGCAAGCGAGTCATCTCAATTTCCGAAATAATTGCCTCGAAGGAGCATCCATGAACAAAGAGCGCAACGCCTTCAAAGCCGGGCTTTTCATCGTCATCAGCCTCGTGCTCATCATCGCGATCATCGCGGGAGTGAAAGGCGTCAGTACCTTCTCCGAGGCCGCCGCGCACCGGAAAGTCAGCTTCCGGTTTTCGGATGACATCGGCGGCCTGCGCGTCGGCGACGACGTCCGCCTCGGCGGACTGAAAGTTGGCGTCATCCGCTCCATCCACCCCGTCGACCTCCAGGGCGCCGAGCCGCGGCTGATCGTCAATTTCACCATGCCCGCCAGCTACCCCCTGCGGTTGGGCGCACGCGTAGGCGTGCAGCAAACCATTACCGGCTCCGCCTCTCTCAATATCGAAAACCTCGGCGCCGGCGCTCCGCTCGCCGAAGGCGAAGTGATCGCTGGACGTCCGGACCCCAAGACCGCGCTCTTCGCCATGCTCGGCGATCTCTCGCCCGACCTGCGCGCCGTTGTCTCTGACGTCCGCACCCAGACTGTCCCCAAAGTCAATGCGGGCATTGATCGGACCGGCGAAATGATGACCCAGATCCGCGACCTTGTCGGCGACACCAAGACCGATATTCGCGGAACCATGTCCAACCTCAACGCCGCCAGCGGCACCGTCAAGGCGAAGGTCCCCGAGACGATGGAGCGCGTGAACGGCCTGCTCGCAAAGCTCGACGGCACGGTTGACAAGGTCAAGACGACCCTCGAGGACGTGAAGCAGATCAGCTCATCCGCCAAGTCAGTGCTCGTCGGCAACCGTGGAAAACTGGATGGAATGATCGCATCGCTGAAGACAACCAGCGACAACCTCAAACACGCCAGCGCCGAAATCCGCCGCAGCCCCTGGCGGCTTCTTTACAAGCCCGGCGCGGGGGAGATGGCCAACCTCAACCTCTACGACTCCACGCGCCAGTTCGCCGATGGCGCCAACAGCCTCAATGACGCCGCCCAGTCGCTTCGCGATGCCCTGCAGGACAAGCAGGCCGACCCGTCAAAGATCCAGGGTCTGGTAGAAAAGCTCGACCAGAGCTTCAACAACTTCCACCAGGTCGAAGACAAGCTCTGGACAAGAGTAAGGGAGTAATTCGTAGCACGGGCGTCCCGCCCGTGTTAACCGTGTGCATGCTTCAAGCATATTGCTTTCGAAAGGCATGCCGACATCCGCCCCCCCGAATGTCCGACCCCCCAGCGAACAACCACTACTCCACAACTGTCACCGCGATCCACCGCCGCCCGAATTCCTTCGCCGCTTCGTGCGACGAGAAGTAAACATCCAGCCGCCCGCCCTTGATGGCGCTGCCGCGGTCCACCACCTCCACCGGCCGTCCACCCGCGTAGCCAGGGATCTTCAGCATCGTCCCAAACGGCAGCACGTCCGTATCCGCTGCCACAAATCGGCCGCCGTTGTAACGCACCGACTTTCCGCTCGCGGTCAGGCCGATCGCCTTCGGGCCGCAGCATTTCTTGCACGCGCAGTACGCCGTCACTTCCATCAACATCACGCGCGACCGGCCCACCCCGATCGAGCGCGCGGGAATCATCGCAGCGGCGAGAATCGCTGCGTCTTCGATGAGTTTCTCGTCGATCGATTTGCTCTTGACTGGCGAAGCCTGTTGGACGTCGTGAAGAAGTTCTGCGCTCGCGATCGGCGCCAGGGCCGGGAGAGCTTTGCTGCTCGGCGTCAAAGTCTCTATGCGATTCGATCGCACGCCGTAAAGGGGTTGGGCCTTGCTGGCGCCGATAAGTGCGAAGCCCAGCATCGCCGCGCCAAACACCATCGCTGCGCGACGCACGCGACGAAGAACGGTCAGACTGAGCAAACTTTTTCTCATAGCCTCCAGCCGCAAAATATCGCTCAAGCCAACACCACTTTCGTTACGCGACTATACCGCGTTTGCGAACACTGGCCGATAAAACTTCAAGCCGCTCCGCCCCATCAGCCGGTTCGTATCAGTTGTTCGTTTTATCCCCGCGTCCTCCCTTCGTCAACGCACCCAATCCGCTCATCCCGGTTATCGGACCTCCGCCACAGCGTCCGGCTGCATCGCTCCCGCGCGCAATGGTTTATGACGCCTGTTGCCCGGATGCCACAGCATGAGAAATGCGGCAAGAACTGCGCGGCAGGGCCGGCGACGTCAACGCGATTTGCTCGAACCCACGGCGCAGAAAAAGGCCGGCGATTCGCTCTGCGAACCGCCGGCCGGCGTCCATCAATCAGTTCATCGAGACTCGATCAGGCAATCTCCGCGACCGTGTCGGCTTCGCGGGTCGGGGCCGTCGTGCTCTTGCGTGCGGCTGCCTTGCGGATCCGCCGGGTGCGGCCCACGGTCTGCTGGTCGACAGTCGCCTTCCGTGTCGGGTGCTCGCTGGCAACCCGGATGGCATCCGCCGCGTCCGGGGCGTACAGGTCCGCGCCGATCTCCTCGGCGAGGCCCTCGGCGCGCTTGTAAATTCCGCCGCAGCACATGATCTGCATCTCCGGACAGCTGTTGACCTCGCGGAGATAATCGATCAGCTTCCGCACCGCCGGCACGCCGCTGGGAAGCGTGCCAAACAGCACGAGCAGGTCCGGGCGCAGGTCGCCGATCAGCTTCAAGACCTCATCCTCCGGAACGCCGCCGCCCCCGAAGCGCACCGTATATCCGTCGCTCTCGAACAGATCAGCGCAGATCTGCCCGCCCAGCTCCTCCGGCTCGTCATTGCCGCAGAAGATCAAGACCTTCCTGTCCCGGGCGGGGCGGCGCGGCAGGCGGGCGCACAGCTGGTCGGTCAACACGCGGTTCAGGCGCGTCGCCAGGTTCAGGCTGCTGATGCTGATGCGATCTTCGCGATACAGCGACTGCAGCAGTTCCATCGTCGGCCAGACGAGCTTGGTCAACAGCTCATACGCTTCCACGCCGCATTCAATCGCATCGTCGATCACTTTGCGGCAGGCATCGCGATCGCCGGCAAGCAGCGGCTCGAGATACGTGCGGGCCAGGTTGGTTTCCGATAGCTTGGGGGTAAGGCTCATGGACGCTTCTCCTGAGGTGGCCGCCGTTCCAACGCGCGGCCACTCCTACATCTCAATCGGAGGCGTCCCTGCCAACCGCTTTATGTCGCAATGTTAAACTGGATAACCTGCGACCCTTAAAGTATCGGTAGCTTCCCGAAAAACCTTTACCCATATTAACACACCACGCCGAAATACAGTCTATGACAACACTTACGACCTTAAGAGCTCACGCCATCTCATTTGAGGAACGTCGTATCACCCGGATATGGGATGAAGAACGTAAGTTACTATGGACACGTCACTTGAGGCGATAAACGAGATAACTCTTGCGACATGCACCCCGCCAAAGTGTGACGCCCAACCCGTCTGCCGTTCCCAATTGATAAGCCGCAGCTACACTATTCCCCGCCGCTGGCACCCACATGAAGGAGACCCGCCAACAGTATCTCGCCGCAATCCGAAGCGTCGTAGTGAAGCTCGGGACGCAGGTGTTGTCCGATCCGGAAGGGCGCCTCGACGTGGCCTTCATCGCCACGATCGCGGACCAGGTCGCCGCTCTGATCGCTCGCGGCGCGACCGTCACGATTGTCAGCTCCGGCGCCATCGGAGCAGGGCTGCGCGAGCTCGGCCTCCCGAAACGTCCGACCGACCTGGCAAAGTTGCAGGCCGTCGCCGCCGTGGGGCAGCGCCGCCTGATGGACGTCTGGGCGGCCGCTTTCGCGGCTCATCAGCGCCCCGTGGCGCAACTTCTGCTCACCCGCGAAGACGTAGACGATCGAACCCGCTTCCTCAACGTGCGCAATACCATCGCCGCCGTGCATGACCTCGGCGCCGTGCCGATCATCAACGAGAACGACTCCATCAGCACCGATGAGCTGGTGAAGATCACCTTCGGCGACAATGACATCCTCGCCGCCCTCGTCACCCACGCCCTGCGCGCCGACCTGCTCGTGCTGCTCACCGGTGTGGATGGGCTTCTTGACCCTGCCGGCCAGCCGGTGAGGCTCGTCGAAAACGTTGTCGACGCGCACGAACTGGTGCGCGCGGACAAATCAGCGGGCGGCAAAGGCGGAATGAACTCAAAGATCGAGGCTGCCCGGATGGTCACCGAATCCGGGGAAGCGCTCGTCGTCGCCAATGGTAGAGAGGCCAGCGTCCTCCCGCGCATCCTCGATGGCGAAGCGCTGGGGACCCTCTTCGTGCCGTCCGGGCCCAAGCGCTCCAGCCGCAGCCGTTGGATCGGCAGCGTCAGGCCCGCCGGGAGAATCATCGTCGATGACGGCGCGGCTAAAGCGCTGGTCGAAAAAAACCGAAGCCTGCTGCCCGCCGGCATCGTCAGGGTGGAAGGCGTCTTCGCCCGCGGCGATGCGGTCTCAATCGAGTCCAGCGATGGAAAGCTCATCGCCCGCGGCTTGTGCAACTACGGCAACGCTGACGTCGAGCGAATCCGCGGCAAGCGCACGCCCGAAGTCCGCGCACTCCTCGCCGAAGCTGCCTACGACGAAGTCGTCCATCGCGACAATATGGTCCTCTGCTGAGTGCCTCCCAGATCGCCCTGCGCGGCGTATAATAAGGCGTGCCATCGGTCCCATTTGCCGCCGGCTAACCTGCTGAACGCTGCGGTGTCTGATTCGGTGGAATGGCCCGGCAATTCGCGCCGAGAGTCCGGCTGAAAGGAGTCATCATGCGACACCCATATCTGCGCCTGCGCAATTTCTGTCTCGCTCTCCTGTTTGTCTGCGTGCTGCCCACGATTGCCCGTGCCGGTGATCGAAACTTCGCTCACTACCGCCACTCCGGCGGATCTCGCAGCAGCTTCGACCTCTCAGTCGGATTCAACCTCTCCAACTTCTCGCGCGGCTACGACCACGGCTACTCGCGACCTTACTATTACTCCCGTCCGTCGTACTCCTATTACCGGCCGTCGTACTCCTACTACCGCCCCTCATACGATTACTGCGAGCCCGTGTATTACCCGCCACCGGCTTACTGCTACTCCCCGCCGGTCGTCTATTACCCCGCGCCACGCTACTACGTCTACCCGCGGAACTACTACCGCCCCTATTCCTCGCTTGGCTTCTCCTATCAATACCGCTCCGGCTACCGCCGCTGAACACGAGCTACCAATGAATGTCTCCGAGCCGCGATGTCAGCGCCGCGATTTCCCGCGGCGCCCGCATCGCGGCTTCGTTCTCCAGCTCAGTCCCGCCGTGCGGCGCAACCTCCTGCGAGCGCGCCTACGCTTTGAATAGTTCAATACGAGCGCCTGCGGCGCTATCGAAGCGCGGGGAGGCTCGATAAACTGATCTGCGGGTTCTCGCTGTAAAACGCCGGGGAGAAACGCGTGCGAAGCATTTGTACTCTGCTCGTCGTCTGCGGCCTGCTGGCCAGCGCGTCGGCCGGCATTGTTCATCTCAAGGACGGCTCCACCGTCGAAGGCGATGTAAAAAAGAGCGACGACGGCTGGGTCGTCGTCACGCCCGACGGGAAGAGCACTCTCATTCCGCCGGAGAGGGTGAGCAGCATCCAGCTCAAACCGCAGACGCAGCAGGGCGGCGATGCCGTTGCCCTCGGTTCACTGCGCCGTGCCGCCGAGAACCTCTCCGACATCCGGCAGATCCTTGACCGCTGCCGCGCATTCCAAAAGCAATATGCCGGCACTCCCTCCGCGGCAGCCGTGCAGGCCGACATCGACTTGTGGGAACAGCGCCTTGCAGATGGACTGGTCAAGCAGGGTGACAAGTGGGTTACCCGCGACCAGCAGCAGAAAATCCGTGCCGCGGCAGTCGATGCCGCCGGCGCCGTGCGTGAATTGCTCCTGCAGGGGAAGGCGAAGGAAGCCGCGACAAAACTCGCGCCGGTCCTCGCCGACGATCCGCAGAACCCCGCCGCGCTCTACCTTCGCGGCGTCATGCTTCTGCGCCAGGAGCAACTCGCTCCCGCGCGCAAAGCGTTTGAGGCCGTCGCCGCCGCGCTCCCCGATCATGGCGCGACGCTTAACAACATCGCCGTCATCCATTGGCGTCAGAACGCTTTTGCCAACGCGCTGAACTTCTACGACCAGGCGATGAGCGCAGCCCCCGGCAGCATGCTCGTGCTCAACAATGTCGCCGAAGCTCTCCACGCCCTGCCGCCCGAGCAGCGCAGCACCCCGCTCAGCAAACGCGTCGTGCGCCGCTTCAACGATCAGGACAACGCGCTGCAGGACCGCCTCAAGGCCCGCGGCCTTTTCCGATGGGGCTCGAGCTGGGTGACGGCGGAGGACCTGGACAAGCTTCAGGAGGCCGAGAAGCGCACCAAGGACAAGCTCGACGAACTGCAGACCGAATTTGACGACCAGCAGGACCGGATCAGCGACATCGATCGCGAGATCGACGACACCGAGCGAAGCATGCACCGCATCGAGGCCTTCAGCTACACGCGCGATTCACAGGGCAATCTCCTGCGGCTCTCTTATCCCCGCGTCTATTACGAACTGCAGCACGACCTGCAATCACTCAAGACCGACCGGGCCAACGAAGTCGCCAAACTCGAGCGCGTCCGCAAGAAGGCCAGGGCAATCCAGCAGTCGCTTCCCAAGCCCCGCTATGCCGACGTGCAACAGCCCGTCGATGTCGAAGGCGCGCCCCTCCTGCCGCTGATGGCCGCGCCCCCGCAGACCCGGCCCTCCACCGCAACCGCGCCGGCCGACGGCGCGGATCCCCCGGACGCCAAGCGCGAAGCGGTCGATAGAACACCGATGCGCGATCGTTGACCGCCATCGACTCCGCACGCTTTGATCAAGTCAATCGCTCAGAAGTGAGAGGCGCAGTCTGCGGCCAGTCACGCCATTGGCTGTGACATGCCCTGGCCCGGCTCGATGACGTCGATCTCGATCGCCTCCTGGATGCAGGAGCCATCGAGCCCGATCCGGGCCTCCTCGCGATGCGTTTCCACCATGAGCTGCAGTGCGTCGCGCAGATTCTCGCGGCACTCGCTGAGCGAGCGGCCCTGTGTGATGGTACCGGGGATTTCCTCGACCCACCCCACGAACCAGCCGTTCGGCTCCGACTTGATGATCGTGTGGTATCGCTGTTTCATGCGGCGCATTCTGCCCAACTTATCGGATGAGAGTCAAGCGGAAACAGCAGGGCTCGACGCGCGTATTCCTCATGAAAGATCGAAGCACGCCGCTTTTTCCACGCCGACAATGCGGCCTCAGGCATACTTGTGGCATACGTGGTTGCCGTCGTTCATGGCTGGATTAGCCGACCCTCGACTGATACGATCTAACCTGCGAATCGCGGCTCTTCTCGGCGCGAACCGCCCCCTCTCGATCCGCGTCACGTTCATCGGTGCCGTACCTTGGGAGCCCGCTCTTGACCAGCATCGCAAACACCGGAAGCCGCGGAACCATGGGAAGCACCCTCGCCAAGAGCCTGCGGGGCGATAGCGTCAGTGAACTGCGGCTGCGCGAAGCATGTAACGTCGAGCCGAATGCCCCCATCCGAGAGGTGGTGCGCTGCATGACCGAGCGGCGCACCGGCTGTTCGCTCGTCCAGCGCGACGGCAAATTAATCGGGATCTTTACCGAGCGCGACTTCGTCAATCGGGTGGTGGCGCGGGGACTGAACGTGAATCTCCCCGTCGAACAGGTGATGACCGCCTCACCCGTCACCATCTCGCGCAATGCCAGTGTCTTCCGTGCGGTGGAGTTGATGCAGTCGGGTGGGTACCGGCATCTTCCCGTGCTGGGCGATAATGACCAACCCATCGGGGTCCTGTCGGTCAAGGATATCGTCCACTACCTGGTCGAGTACTTCCCGGCCAAGGTGTACAACCTCCCGCCGACTCCCGACCAGGCACAGCCGGCGCGCGAGGGGGCGTAAGGACACGAGCAGCGTTCTGGGGAGGCAGAGCGAAAACGGCGCGGCCGCTGGAGTGTGAGCGGCTCGCAGAAGGTTCGATCGAGGAGGAGCGGCGGAGAAAACGCATTATCTTTTACCAATTGCAACTCGATGATTCAGTTGCGAAGCCGGAGCCATGAGTTCTACTACTGAAGCCGCAAAGACGTCTGATATCGCAAACGTCCCAAGGAAGCCCATCACCAGCCTGCCGTCGGTGACCATCCGCTTTGCCGGCGATTCCGGCGACGGCATGCAGCTGGCAGGCACCCAGTTCACCGATACCTCCGCACTCGTCGGCAATGACATCAGCACGCTCCCGGATTTTCCCGCCGAAATCCGCGCGCCCGCCGGCACCCTCGCCGGCGTCAGCGGCTATCAGATCCACTTCTCCAGCACCGATATCTACACCCCCGGCGATGAAGTCGACGCCCTTGTCGCGATGAACCCCGCCGCCCTGCGCACCAACGTCCGCGCCGTCCGCGACAGCGGAATCGTCATCGTCAATGAAGACTCGTTCACCGCCAACGACCTCAAGAAAGCCGGCTACGAAATCAACCCGCTGGAAGATCCGGCGATGAAGAAATACCGGCTGATCCGGGTGCCGATCGACAAGATGAACGCCGCCGCCACCAAGGATGCCGGGCTCGGCGCCAAGGACGTCGACCGCTGCAAAAACATGTTCGCGCTCGGCCTGGTCTACTGGCTCTATGGCAGGCCGCTCGAGCCCACGCTCAACTACATCAAGGAAAAATTCGGCAAGAAACCGCCCGTCGCGATGGCCAACTCCCTGAGCCTCAAGGCCGGCTATCACTATGGCGAGACCGCCGAGCTTTTCGCGCATCAGTACCAGGTCCCCAAGGCAAAACTCGCACCGGGGACCTACCGCAAGATCACCGGCAACGAAGCGACCGCCATCGGCATGATCGCCGCCTCCAAGCTCGCCAATAAGGAACTCATCTACTGCAGCTATCCGATCACGCCCGCCAGCGACATCCTGCACGCTCTTTCGTCGCTGAAGAACTACGGCGTCGTCACCTTCCAGGCCGAAGACGAAATCGCCGCGGTCGGCGCCGCGATCGGCGCGGCCTTCGGCGGCGCGCTGGGCGCCACCGGAACCAGCGGCCCCGGTATCGCGCTAAAGGCCGAGGCCATCGGCCTCGCGGTCATGACTGAATTGCCCCTGGTCATCGTCGACGTCCAGCGCGGCGGGCCGAGCACTGGTCTGCCAACCAAGACCGAGCAGGCCGACCTGCTCCAGGTCCTCTTCGGCCGCAACGGCGAGTGCCCGCTGCCGGTCATCGCCGCTTCTTCCCCCTCCGACTGCTTTCTTGCGATCATTGAATCGTTCGCCATCGCCACGAAATACATGACGCCGGTGATCTTTCTCAGCGACGGCTATCTCGCCAACGGCGCCGAGCCCTGGATGATCCCTGAAGTCAGCAAGCTGCCGAAGATCGAGATCACCCATCCAACGCAAGTGAATGACGAGCACGGCTACATGCCCTACAAGCGCGACGACAACCTCGCGCGCCCCTGGGCCATCCCCGGCACGCCGGGCCTCGAGCACCGCATCGGCGGGCTGGAGAAGCAGGACGTCACCGGCAACGTCAAC
>JBBRCX010000026.1:0-47839 GCA_038204465.1 Tepidisphaerales bacterium
AATGATCGACTGACACAGGATGTAGCACGAGCGGATTGCGCTGTTGACCAGCGAGCGCCCCCCCGACGCGGTAATGATCGACTGACACTACGAGCACCCCGCCAGCCCGCGCCAAGCATCACGGGCGGCCTGCTCAACGACACGGGCTCCAGCAACAGCGATGGGATCACGGCTGACCCGAGCGGTACCGGAACACTTGCCAACGCCGGCTCCGCAACAAGCTTTAAGGCCGGCTTCGACACGGCTGCTTCAGGCAGTTATCTGGATGTGTTCTCCGACCTACAGCCCGGCGGCGCCTTCACGCTCAGTCAGAGCAGAATGAACCAGATCTTTGGCGGGAGCATTGCAGATGGCCCGCACACGCTGCATCTGCTGCTGCTCAACAGCCTGGGCCAGACGCTGGCCAGCAAGGACCTGACCTTCACGCTGGACAGCAGCGCGGTGTAAGTGGCTCACGCCACGTCCTGAGGTGTGCGCAACTGCATCTGCGGCGCTTGGGCCTCGCGAGCGGATTGAACCAACCAGCCCGTCCTCACAAACTCTTGTTCTTTGAAGGTTCACTCTCGCGGGCGGCTCCCAGACGCTGCGCGATGGGGGGTTACCGCGCCGCGGCATTCTTAACGTATACGTCGCCAAAAGCGTCAGCCGGGTCTCGATGCTGTGGCTCCTTGCCCGGGCGCTGTTCCGCAGGCTGGACAACGCGCGGGATTTCGGGTGTATCAGCCTGCCGGAACTGCGCATCGACGCCCGCCTAGCGCTGCGCGTGTCCATCGACGGGGAAGTCACCGAGCTGAATCCGCCGCCGCGGTACCGGGTGCGCCGCGGGGGGTTGAGGATCATCCGGCCGAGCGCGACGGGGCAGGTGTGGGCTTCGGAGAATTAAACAGGCGATGCGGACGATCGCGCACATCTCGGATATCCACTTCGGCAAGGTCGATCCGGTCATCGCCGATGGATTGGCGCAGGACCTGGCGGAGCGAGAGCCGACGGTGCTGGTGGCGAGCGGCGACTTAACGCAACGCGGCCGCGGCTGGCAGTACGCGGCGGCGGCGCAGTTCCTGACGCGGTTGCCGCGTCCGCAACTGGTGGTGCCGGGAAACCACGACGTCCCGCTCTATGACGTGGTCCGGCGGATCTTCTTTCCGATGGCCCGCTACCACCGCCACATCACGCGCGACATGCGGCCTTCGTATCAGGACGAGGAATTGTTCGTGCTGGGGATCAACACGGCCCGCTCGTTCACGTTCAAGAGCGGGCGGATCTCGGAGGAGCAACTGCTCGACGTTCAGCTGCGCATCTGCCCGCTGCCGCCGAGCGTGTTCAAGGTGGTGGTGACGCATCACCCGTTCATTCCGCCGCCGCGCGAGCCGCACAGCGACATCGTGCGCGGCGCGCCGCGGGCGCTGGCGCGGATGGAGCAGTGCGGGGTGGACATGCTGCTGGCGGGGCACCTGCACCTGGCGTATCACGACGACGTGCGCGCCCATCACAAGGCCGCAAGGCGATCGATCCTGTCGATCCAGGCGGGGACCGCCACGAGCACCCGCCGCCGCGGCGAGCCCAACGCCTACAACTGGATCACCGTCAGCCCCGACCTGTGCACGGTGGCGGTCCGCGCCTGGAACGGCAGATGCTTCGAGGAATCCCTGGTCACGCGCTACCATCGCATCAATCACGTCTGGCAGCGCGAGGCCCAGGTCCCGGTAGACGCCGCGGCGGAGATCGCGCTGGCGAAGCCGCTGGGCACCGATGAACGCGAGGAACTTAGCCACCGCTGAAGACAAGAAGTCACCTAAGGTGATGGAGAGAGCAATTTTAGCCACCGATGGACTTCGGCGAGCTCAGTCGAGTCGGGCACCGATTCGCCACCGATGAAATGCGGAGACAGAAGTGGTGATTGCCTTTGTTGATGGATGTGCGTTCAGCCGTGCTGTCTGTGGCGGATTTCTCTTTTACTGTAATCCGGCGATTTGGACAGTGAGTCTCGGTTGTTGTTTCTCTTTGTTTAATCCATCGCTGTTCATCGGTGCCCGACTCGACTGAGCTCGCCGAAGTCCATCGGCGGCTAATTCTGTTCCTTTGCGGCTCCGGCGACTTCGGGGAGGTGGGCGATTAGTTGGTCGGCGAGGGCGATGAGGCGGTCGAACTCGAGGGGGTCGAAGGGGCGGGCGGAGAAGTCGAGGAGCATGTGGCGGCCGTGTAGGAGCAGGCCGATGTCGGGGGGCAGGAGGGGGCGCAGGGAGGAGCGGGCGATCCGGCGGGCGGGCAGGGAGTCGACGCTGTAGACGACGAAGCGCTCAGAGCTGAGCAGCGTCGGGAAACTCAAGAGGGAGAAGCGATCGAGGATGCTGGCGGGGTTGGCGACGGGGCGCACGCCGGTGGGGGGCCAGTCGGATTCAATCGGGCGCAGCAGCAGGTTCCAGCCGGGGCGTTGGGCGGCGACGCGCGGATCGCCGGCGTGGCTCGGCGCGGGGTCTTCGTGCAGTTGCACGAGGGTGGTGCGGCCATCGGAGAGACAGAGCCGGACCGCGGGCCGCGGGGCGGGCAGGCGATCGAGCGGAGCGGGCGGGTGGTCTTGCGGGCAATGGGTGAAGCGGAAGCCGCGGTCGCGACCCCAGTCGGAGAGGGCGACCCACGTTCGCCGCGAGGTGAGGCGCTGCACCAGGAAGTAGAAGGTGGTGCAGGAGGCGACGAGCACCACCAGGAGGGTGAGCAGAGCGGCCGGGGAAAAGCTGCTCCACCTGGTGAGGGCGGCGCTGAGGAACGCGATCAGGAACACGCTCAGGAACACGATCAGGAACACGGTTTCATCTTAGCTTGTGTTTGCGGGGATGGGAGGAAGCGGTTGGCGGCGCGGTGCTGCCGGCATGCTGCGGGCCGCAGCCCTCGGCTGAGCCGCAGCGATGCGACTTTGCAGCGCAAAGCGCGGGCCGCGGCGTGCACTTGCACGCAGGTTTTCGCCGATAGGTGTAGTCGTATGGCGGACTACACGCGGATCGTGGAGGAGATGAAATCGCGGTACGACCTGCGCGTCCGCCGCTGGCGGCGCTCGATGAGCGGGTGCGCCTGGCGGGTGTATTACCACGACGGGCGGGTGATCAACTGGATCGAGGCGCCGGTCCCGCGGACGCCGATCAGCCTGTCGATCTTCCTGCACGAGGTGGGGCATCACGTGATCGGCTTCGAGCGCTTCAAAAAGCGCTGCGAGGAGGAGTATCACGTGTGGCAATGGGCGCTGAACCAGATGCGCAAGCTGGGGGTTGAACCGGACAACAAGGTGGAGCGGCGGTTCAAGCTATCGATGCAATACGCGGTAGGCAAAGCGATGCGCAGGGGCATCAAGAGCCTGCCGCAGGCGTTGCTGCCGTTCTCCCAGGCGGCGTGAGGCAGGCGACAATCAGCGGAATCAACGCGCAATTCGTAGTGGCCAAAACGAACCATTATTTGTGCATCGCAGCGGCTTCAAGTGGGTTGGATTTCGTTGGCGCAAAAGAGAGCGACCCTTGCGGGTCGCTCGGTGCGAAATCTTCAATCGAAAGTTAAGAGTCAGTCAGCCGATTCGCTTTCGACGCGGGTCTTGGTCCGAAGCACGCCGTCTTCCATGACCGTGCGGATCTTCGCCAGGGCCTTGTTCTGGATCTGGCGGACGCGCTCCTTGGTGACGCCGATGATGCGCCCGACCTCTTCGAGGGTGAGCCCGCTGTCCTCGTGCTGCTCCCAATTGAAGCGCCGGCGAATGACGGTCTCTTCGACGCTGGAGAGATCGGCGAGGTTGCGGTCGACGATCGCTTTCAGCTCGTCGATGCAATCCTCTTCCACCTGGTCGCGGCGTCGGTCCTGCCAGTCGCTCTTCTCCATGTCCGGCTCGAACTCGAGCGGGAAGCGCGTGCGGTGACGCGAAGACTTCATCGCGGTGCGGCTGAAGGCTTTGAGAATCGCCCGGCAGGCGTAAGTCGAAAACTTGAAGCCGCGATCGACGTTGAACTTGTCGACGGCCCGGATGAGGGCCATGTTGCCCTCGCTGACAATCTCAGCGAAGTCGACGTCGCCAAGGCGGGTGCGCTTGGCCATCGCCAGCACCAGCGCCAGGTTGGTGCGAACGAGATATTCGCGGAAGTGCTCGAAGCGCCGGTGCCACTCCAGCACCTGCTCGGCCCGCTCGCGCGTGAGTCCGTCGCGTTTGATCAGCTTCTGGAGCCGGCACAGACGCAGCTTGGCGAAGTTGAAGCGGAGGAACATGAGCCGTTCCTCGGGCCCCTTCATCAGCTGCGGCGCGCCCACCATCGCCTGGTCCAACGCCTCGTCGCGCGTCGGCTGGTACCAACTGGTCATCGGGAGTTGCGGCTCCTGATCGAAGTCGAACAGCTGTTTCTCGATGTTCCGCTGCCGAAAGATCGGGCTGTCCATGAACGCGTACGATTCCTCGAGCAGAGCTTCGACCTTCTGCCGAAGGCTGCGGGAAATCGACTCGGAGCGCGGTCGGCGTTTCAGGGTAGCGCTGCTCGCGGCCATCAATGGCCTCACTTTCTAGCTGTCAGTACAACCAGCAGGACGGCTCAAATATTTTACAGCTCATACAGCCTCTAATCATTACGACTGCACCCAGCTGGGGTTCAAGTGCGCAAGTTGCTGTAGAAACTAAGGTTATGATAGGTCCGTCGCCGGCCAACTCGTTCACAAATTGGACACCTATTCAGGTCAACTCAAGCGCAGCACACCTTTAACGGTGGGACTGCCGCCTTAGCGGCAAGATCGATACCATCTGTAGGAAATCACGCGCGTAGGAGCGGCAGGTTACGGATGACTTCATTGTGCTTTGGCGGCAGCTTCAATCCCATCCATCACGGGCATCTGATCTGCGCCCGCGCGGCGGCGGAGAAGGCGGGGTTTGAGCGGGTGGTCCTGATTCCTAATTCGCAGTCGCCGCACAAGTTAGCGTCATCGGACTGGGCCGGAGGAGAAGAGCGGCTGCAGATGTGCCGGCTGGCGACCGGTGGGAGTGAGCTGTTTGAGGTGGAGGACCTGGAACTGCGGCGCAGCGGACCGAGCTACACGATTGACACCGCCAGGGAACTCAAGCGTCGCGGCTGGGAGACTGTGCATTGGCTCATCGGGACCGACACCCTGCCGCTTCTGCCAAGTTGGCACGAGCCGGATGCGCTGCTCGAGGAAGTGCAGTTTGTCATTGTCCAGCGCCCCGGTTCGCCGATCGACTGGGCCGCGCTCCCGCCGAAGCTGCAGAAGCTTCGCAACAAGCTGATCGACGCGCCGCTGATGGACATCAGCGCTTCCGACATTCGGCGGCGGGTGGCGGAAGGGAAATCGATTGATTATCTGACGCCGCAGCCCGTTATCGATTACATCCGCGCCAAGGGATTGTACCGGTCGCGGTAAGCGGTGCTGCGGGGCCTTCAGTCGCTCTCGGCCCTTCGCGGGTCGGGGCCGGTGTCGCGGCCGAAGAGCTTGGGGACCAGCGGCAACTGATCGAGGTGAAACTCATCGATCAGCCCCCGTCGCTCCACCAGCTCGCCCGCGTGCCGGACCGTCGCGAACTTGCGCGGCGCCACGACGTCGAGGCAGCGGATGATCTCGAGAAATAGCTTGCCGCCGCGGGCGTCGCGCGCCGGCAGATCCAGGAAGCCGGCGGGCGGAATGACCATGCCGAAGATGAGCGGCTCGAAGCCCTCGCGTTCCAATCGGCGCACGACGACCGCCTCGTGCCGGGTATTCTGGATCCTTATGCGCGGCCCATCGAGTCGGACGGCCAGGTCGTGCTCAACCTTCAGCGGGGCCGGAAGCACCGGCGGCGCCGCGCCGGGCGGCGGCGGGGGAGGCAGCGGCGGCATGGGATCGCCGAAGTCGGCATCCGGGAGAGCGAGCACCACCTCCTGCGCCGTCGTATGCTCGACGTTGAAGAGGGCGATGAAGCCTTGCGTGTAGTCGGCGAGATAACCCGAGTATTGCACCGCCGCGTTGTTGGGGTTCAACGGGTCGACCACGTCGAGGATCACCGGCTGCCCCACGTACTGCTCCAGCAGCGGCTCGTAGGCATTGGCGATGCGCCCCAGGAGCGTCTGCCCGATGGTCGTGACCGATCCGCTTTGCGAAGCGAGCACCGCGCCCGCCGAGTTCATTCGCTGATACTGGCCCACCACCGCGCCGATCGCGGCGTTGAAGGCGTCGCGGAGCGTGTTGATGAAGTTGCGCAGCGTGCGCGCGAAGCGCCGCAACGGGCCGGGATTGAAGGTGCGATGGATCTGCCGGATCCGCTGCGCCTGCGCCGGCTCGTCCAGCTCATCGTGATAGCGCAGCACGCTCAGGAACTGCTGGTCGATCTCCTGCTGATACATCAGGTAGCTCGTCTTTTTCCGGCCGCGCGGATCGACGTAGGGATGGTCGTACACGATCTCGACGCCGCTGCTGAAGACCCTCAACCTGCCCCAGGTGGTCTGCCCGCGAATTCGCTCGAGCGTGACGTGATAGCGATGAAAGAACTTCAGACACTTGTCGCGCGTCCATTTGGTGAAAACGGTGGTGATGACGGCGGTGAGGAAGATGAACAGCAGGGTGACGTAGAAAACGGTCGACGCGCTGGTGGCCGCCGCCGCTGCGCCGTCGCTTAAAATGCTCACCAGCATGATGTGGAAGTTTTAGACCGCGGCTCGACTGACGGCAATCCGCGGTTTCATTGAAGAAAACGCCGCGCGGGCGAAATTCACTGCCGCGCGGCGCCGCGGCTGGGCACAATATGGCATCTTGAGCGTCAAAGACTCGGTCATGGCTCATCCTTCCGCACGATGTATCTGCGCACTCACGCTGCTGCTATGCGGGATCTGCGCTCATGGCGACGAGGGGCAACAGTCGCGAATCGACCAGGCGATTCTCGACCTCGCTTCCCATGACTTTGTCCGGCGCGAGGCAGCGTCGCACGAACTGTGGTCCGCAGGCCATGCGGCGGAACCGGCTTTGCGGCAGGCGCTGCGAAGCTCGGATCCGGAGGTTGTCTTCCGCGTGCGCGGAATCCTCGCCGACTTCAGTTATGGCCTGCTCCCCGACACGCCCAAGGAGTTGCTCACGCTGCTCGAGCAGTACCGCGGCGGCAACGCCGAAGCCCGCGCGCTGGTGGTGCAGGCGCTTGGTCAACAGGGGCCGGTGGGAATGGGACTGCTGCTGAAGCTGCAGCACGAAGAAGAAGATCCCAATCAACGGAGCAGCCTGGCCGACGCTTTGTCCGGCTGCCGTCAGGCGGCGATCGGCCTGATTCACGACGGAAAAGACCCGGCCGCGGAAGCGCTGCTGCGGGCGGCCGCCTCCGGTGAAGACGGCGCGGGCGCCCGCGATTACGCGGCGTTCCTGCTCCTGCGCGGCCGGCTGGATGAATCGCTTCGGGAAGCGGCAGGATCGGTTGCGCCGCCGGCAGGGGGTGAGCGGCTCCGCGCGTTTCTCTGTCGCGCCAAGGGCGATCTGAATGGCGCGCGCGCTGCCGCCCAGCGCAGCGGCGACAGCGCCCTGTTCGAATCGATCCTGATGGAGCGCGGCGAGTGGAACCTGTTGGCGCAGCGCAGCGCGGTTCGGGCGGAGCAGGAACCATCCTTGGAATCGTTCAGCTACGCGATGGGCTATTGCCGGCTGTCGGGTGATGCCGCGGGGTTCAGCAAATGGATGGCTGCCATCCGCGACTTTGTCGCCCGGCAGCCGGACGAAGCAGCGCAAGCCGCGGAGACGTTCTTCCTGAACGGACGATCCAGGGAAGCCATTGAGCTTCTGCTGAGCCACAACGAATTCTCGAACGCCGGCGAGTTTCTTGCGGTGCGCGGAGAGTTCGATGAGCTGCTTGGGCTCGTCGAGCGCGCCAAGGCGAACGCTCCGGCGGAGTTGCCCAAGGTCCAGGCGCTGGCGGCCCGCACGCTGGGACAGCTCGGCGAAAAGCAGCGGGCGCAGCAACTGCTGGAAGAGGCGGCCCAGGGCAAGGCCGACGACGAGCCCTTCGGAGGCGCTGACGTGATCCGTGTGGCCCGTTCGCTGAGCCTGGGCGAGCTGTCGGATCGATACCTGCTTAGCGCGCTCGGGGACTCTGCAGATGCATTGCCGCCCGCTTCGCTCTTTCAGCAAGCGGGAATGGGCGACGGCACGGCGGCATCGATGTGGTGGAAGCTGCTTCGCAATCGCTTCGCGGGTGAGCAGCCAGCGCAGATCCTGGCGCGACTGCGGCGGATCCTGCTTCGACAGCTTCCTCCAGCGGAATTGAGGGCGCTTTGCAACGAGTTGATCCCGGCCTGCCTCGCGTCGCCCGCGGAGTCGCGCGACCCGGCGCTGGAAGCAATCGGCTCGACCCTGCAGGCCGCCGGTCTGGCCGACGATGCTTCCAGATGTTTCGAGCGCTGGTCCAACTTCGGCCTCAGCGCGGCGCCGCTGATTCGCGTGGGAGATTTGCGCGCGTCCGCCAGGCGCTGGGCCGAGGCGGCCGATTTCTATGGGCGCGCGTGGGACAAGGAGCGAACGAATCCCATCCCTCTGGCACTTCGCGGCTGGGCGCTGATGCAGGCGGGAGAAGCCTCGAGCGGTCGCAAGAACATGGAGGAGGCGCACCTGCTGCCCCTCGGCGATGAGGCGGTGCGCAACGACCTTTACGATGCGCTGGTCAAGCACGGGCTGAACGACGAAGCGAAGCGCGAGCGCGAACTGATCCTGCGGACGGGCGGGTTTCTCTCGCGGGCGATCGACCGGGTCAATAGCGATCTCGGCGACGAAGCGCTGGCGCGCGGCGATCACACCGCCGCCGTCCGGTTTTTCGAGCTGGCATACATTGATAACCTGAGTCCAGGCACGATGTTCGTGAACAACCTTGCGAACCTGACCGCGCCGACGGAGGTGCGCCGCGCACGTGCGCTGGCGGCGCTTGGGGCGGGCGATCTTGCGGGCGCGATGAAACACATCGAGGAAGCCTGGCAGAACCTGCCGGGGGAGACGAACGGCTCCATTGAGCTGATCAACGCGCTTCAGAAGCAAGGCCACCCGCCGCAAGCCGAGGCGCTGTATCGCCGGGCCCTCGACGTGCAGGCCAGGCTGCTCGCGCGCTATCCGCAGAGCAGCATGCTGAACAACAACATTGCATGGCTGCAGGCCAACTGCAGGCGCGACCTGAAGGACGCCGTCGCTCACGCTCAACGCGCCGTTGAGGGGGCCCCGGACAACGTCGCCATTCTGGACACTCTCGCTGAGGCTTATTACCAGTCCGGCGACCGCGCCAACGCGATCGCGACGATGCGGAAGTGCGTCGCGCTGCAGCCCGCTGTAAAGCGGCATCAGGAGCGTCTGCGGCAGATCGAAACCGGGGGGACGACGGCGCCCGCGGTGGACCCGGAGGTCGAGCATTAAGGACGGCTTTGACTGCCATGGTCGTGCTGCGTTTTCAACGTCAGTGCCAGCGGCTTGGTATGATTCATCGAAGTAGTTCCCTTCTGTGACTCCCATGAGCCAGATCCTGCACAACCCCGCCTACATGCTGATCGAGGATCGCCTCGATGCGGTGGGGCAGAAGTACCGCGTCCAGCGGATCGTCCGCGGCGCGATGCTCTGGCTGGCCGGCGCGCTGGCGACATCCTTCGCCGCAGCCCTGGCCGCACATCTGATCGGGCAGGGCGCCTGGGCGCGCGGGGTGCTCGCCTCATGGCTCGCCTGGCTCCTGGTCAGCGCGGCGCTGTGGATCCTTCGCCCGCTGCTGATCCGTCCCGACCTGCTGAAAGTCGCGCGGCTGGTTGAGACGCGCGTCGCGGGACTGCATAACGGATTGACGAACGGCCTGTTGCTGGCCACCCGCGACGACATCGCCGCCAGCCCCTGGCTGCCGCAGATTTACGATGAGATCCTCATCAACTCGCGCAGCAAGCCGCTCGAAGGCGCAGTAAAGATCCGCGATCTGCAACCGCTGGCGATCCGCCTGCTGTTCGTCGCGGTCCCGCTGGCGGTGGTCATGCTGCTGCTTCCGCGCCCGTTCGCGCATGGATGGCAGCAGATGCTGAACCCGGGCGGGTTTGTTCCGCAGACCGGCTCGGCGCGCATCCTGGAGGTCAAGCCGGGCGACGTCACGCTCGTGACGGGCCGGCCCCTGGAGATCACGATTCTCGCGGAGGCGCCTGACACGAAGAACACGCCGGCCGCGAAACTCATCTTCGAGCATGCGCCTGATGCACCGGGCACGAAGACGGGCGGCGCCGAGGTCTCGCTGAGCGCCGACATGGCGGGCGCAGTTGGCGGCGCGCCGCTGCGCTACAGCTACCGCGCCGATCATGTCGATTCGACCACAAGGTACCGCGTGGAGGTCGGCGGCACGCAGAGCCCCTGGTACACCGTTACCGTCGTGAAGCAGGTGAAGCTGCAGGAACTGCTGCTCAAGACCACGCCACCCTCCTACACCCGCCAGCCGCAGCAGACGCTCACGCTGACCGCAGACGATCTCGCCAAGAGCCCAATCTCCGCGCCGATCGGGAGTCGAGTGGATTTGACCGCAACGGTCGACGTATCCGTCGGCGGAGCCATGTTGCAGGCCGGCGAAGGCACGGTGCAACCGACCGAGGCCTCGCTGGGCGGCCGGCGCTTCAGCGCATCGCTGATCGTTGCGGACGAGACGCCGGTCGAACTGCTGCTTACCGAGGGCGCAGGTCAGGTGATCGCGAAGGTCCCCGATCCGCCGCTGCTGATCCATTGCCTGAAGGACGCGGCGCCGACCATCGATATGAAATGGCCGACGCAGGATGTCAGCGTGGCGCCTCAGCAGGAGCTGAAGGTCACGGCTGTAATCAAGGATGATTACGGGGTCGGCTTGTCGCGCGTGCTGGTGTCCCGAGAAGCTCCAACGTCCGCGCCTGCGACGCAGGGAACGACGCGCGAATCGGAGGGTGGGGCGGCGCTCGCCGTCGCGAATGAGAAGACCTATCCCGATGGGACAACCGCCATGGAGTTGTCCTTCGTCCTCAACGTCAGCCCTGAGCTGCGCAAGCATGGCAACTCGATTCGAGTGCAGGTGGAAGTGACGGATAACCGCGACCTGCGCAGCGTCCGATTCCCCACCGCAACCGCTGCGTCGCGCGCTGCGACAGGCGCCTCGGCCGACGCCGATCCATCCGCCGCCTTCGGCCCGCAGACGACGCGCTCGTCGATCTATGAGATCAAGTTCCGCGATCCCGAGCAGATCGCCAGGGAGCAAAAGCAGGAGGCTGACAAGCTGCGCGAGCGGCTTCTCGAGCTGCTCAAGGCGCAGCAGTCGCTCCACGCACAGGCCGCCGCCGGAAAACCCCAGGACAGCGAGCTGACCCGGCAAGTGGGCGCCGGCCAGGCAAAACTGCGGGAATCGTTGCAGCAGACGGCGGAGACGTTCACCTTCGAGGAGAACGACAAGATCATTCAGAAGACGTTGCTGATGCTCGCGTACAACCCGGCGCGGGAAGCGGTCGAGCTCTGTGCGTCGATGCTCACCGAGCCGGTCATTCGGCAGCGCGTGAAGCTGTCGGGCGAGCTGCAGTCGCGCCAGCGCCGGATCATCAGCACGCTCGAGAGTCTGCTGGCACTGCTTCGCGCAGCGCCCGATCCGGCGACGCAGCCTTCGCAGCCGGGCGGCGATATCCCCAACAAGGCGGAGGCGTACAAGAAGCTCAACGAAGCGCTGAACGCGTTCATCAAGGAAGAGCAGCGAATTCTCGATCAGACGGCGTCGCTGGCCAAGAAGCCGGTGGACGACTGGGACGATGCCGACAAGAAGAAGCTGGACGAGCTGAAGCTCGCGCAGGAGAAACTGGATTCGTTCATGCAGGAGAAGATCGCCGACTTCTCCAAGCTCGCCGAGCAGGACATGTCAAACGCGTCTCTGCTCAAGGAACTGATGGAGGTTTACAGCGAGACGACGATGGCCAGGGATGCGCTCAAAGCCAAGGCGGTGGAGACGGCGGTGACGCTGGAGGACAGCGGCCTGGAGCTGGCGAAGGAGATCAACACGAACATCGAGAAGTGGCTCGTCAACAATCCGGATCGCACCAAGTTCGCTATGGAAGATCCCGTTGGCAAGACCGACACGCCGATGGCGGAGCTGCCCAAAGAACTGGAGGACATGGTCGGCGAGCTGATGGAGCAGCAGGAAGATCTCTTCGAAGATATGGAGGACACCAATGCCAACTGGACCGATTCCGGTGACAAGGGCATCGGCTGGGACGCGGCGGACGGTCCGGTCGCCAACATGACGGCCAAGGGCGTTACCGGGAATCAGCTGCCGAACAACAACGAGATGGGCGGCCGCTCCGGCGAGGGACGCAGCGGCAAAAGCCAGGGCGAGATGGTCGAGGAAACCAACAGCGGCAAGGGAGGGCGCGACACGCCGACGCGGCTCGATCCGACGCCGTTTTCGAAGGGGCAGGTCAAGAACGAGAGCAAGGACCCGACCGGCGGCGCCACCGGTGGCGGGAAGATCTCCGGCGCGGGCGGCGCGGGCCTCGAGGGCCCGGTGCCGCCGCAGATCCAGCAGCAGATGCAGCGGCTCGCCCAGAAGCAGGCGGAACTGCGCAACAAGGCCGAGCGCCTCGATCTCAAATACCACCTGGGCAAATACGACAACTTCAAGCTGCTGCAGTCTACCGCCCTGATGCGCCGCATTGAGTCCGACCTCAAGGCGAACCGTTACAACAACGCGATGCGCCGCAAGGACGTCACGATCGACTCGCTCTCGACCTCGCGTTTGCTGCTCGGCGGCGAAGTCCACGTCCAACAGGACACGAGCCCCAGGACCAGCCAGAAGCTGAAGGAACAGATCAACGACGCCATGAAGGGCCAGCTACCGCCGGCGTGGGCCGATGCCCTCAAGGAGTATTACAAAAAGCTGGCGCAGGAGTAGAGAAGAATCGGGAGTAGATCGCGGCCTCTCGACGACGGCAACGATGAGGCCGGGCCGCGAGCAATCAATTCGCACCGGCCCGGCCCCATGTTCTTTTGCAGAAGGCTCCAGTCGGTTGGTTACCTGCCGCCCGATTCCCTGGATCCTGCCGTGACGGCGTCGGTGTCGCTGGGCGAGGTCGGCTGGTCCTTCTGATCCGACTGGGCCCCGACCGCTTCGCCCGCGCCGCGGCCGAACATCCCGCCGATCTGGCTGCCGAACGGAACGTTCTTCATAGCTTCCTGGCCCGCCATCGAGCCGGCTGTCTCGCCAACGGCGCCACCGGCCGCCTGGCCCTGACCCTGGTTGGAATTGCCGCTGCTGCAGCCCGTCGACCACAACGCCAGGGACGCGAGAAGAATGCCGCCAGTGATAATACGAGTAGACATTAGCTGCTCCCACGGAGAACAAGGGTGCGATCGGAAGAACAACCCGCGCCATCGAGCGGCGACAGTCGTAGCCCTATCCCGACCCGCTCCCGACGCGGCCATCATGGCTCATCGTCCGATAAAAAGTCAAAGTAAATCATGCCGCGCGTGCCCGATGGTTCCCAGCCCGCCATATCGTGCTTCAACGACTGCTGGACCTGCGCGATCAGGCGGCTCCGGAGACGCTTCCCCTTTGCCGGGCCCGCTCATACCTTAATACTGTGTCGCTCGCGGCCCTGACAAACATCGAAAAGCACTTCGGACAGCGCGTGCTGTTCGACAAGCTGAGCTTCAACATCGAGCAGGGCGAGCGCCTCGGCTTCATCGGCGCCAACGGCAGCGGGAAGACGACCCTCTTCAAGGTGCTCACGGGCGAAGTCACTCCCGATTCCGGCACGGTTGCCATTTCAAGGAATGTGAAGATCGGCCACCTCACCCAGGACCCCAGCTTCGATCCCGCGAACACGGTGGTCGATGAGGCCGAGCTTGCGTTCGCGCAGCTGCACCAGTTGTCGCACCAGATGCGCGAGCTCGAACACGAGATGGCGGCCCACGCGGGCGCGGCCCTGGAGAAGGTCCTCAATCAGTATCAGACCGTGCAGCACGAGTTTGACCTCGCCGGTGGATACGCCTGGCAGCACCGGCTGGAAGCGACGCTGCTGGGCGTCGGGCTGGCGCGCGAAACCTGGGAACAGAGCGTGGCGACCCTCTCGGGCGGACAGCGCTCGCGGCTCGCCCTTGCAAAGCTGCTCATCAGCGAGCCGGATCTGCTCCTGCTCGACGAGTCCACGAACCACCTGGATCTGGCGGCCATCGAGTGGCTGGAGAAATACCTCCTGGAATTCAGCGGCGCGGTCGTGCTGATAAGCCACGACCGCTACCTGCTCGATCGGCTCGCGACGCGAATCGTCTGGCTCACGCGCCAGCAGCTCAATAGCTATCCCGGAAACTACTCGGCATTCGTCCAGCAGCGCGATCTGCAGGAACTGTCGCAGCAGCGCTCCTACGAGCAGCAGCAGGCCGACATCGAAAAGCAGAAGGAATTCGTGCGCCGTTTCGGGGCCGGCCAGCGCAGCCGCGAGGCGAAGGGGCGCGAGAAGCGCCTCAATCGCCTGCTGCAGAGCGATGAGATGGTGCAGCAAGTACAGACGCAGAAGAAGATCCACGTCTCGCTCAACTCAGACCGCCGCGCCGGCGACCAGGTGCTTAACGTGCGCGAGCTATCCAAGGCGTACGATGGCAAAGCGCTGTGGCGCGAGGTGCACTTCGACGTCAAACGCGGCGAGCGCATCGGGGTGATCGGTCCGAACGGCTCGGGGAAGACGACGCTTCTGGCGACGCTCCTTGGCCGCAGCGACGCCGACGCCGGCGACATCAAGTGGGGCGCCAACCTCAAGATCGGCTACTACGATCAGCGGCTGGATGAATTCGACGCGGACAACACGGTCATGCAGGAAGTGCTGGGCGATCGAATCGCGAAGGACCAGGAGATTCGCGACGTGCTGGCGACGATGCTCTTCCGCGGCGACGACGTCCTCAAGACGATCGGCCTGCTCAGCGGCGGCGAACGCGCCCGCGTCCGGCTCGCCCAACTGCTGCTCGACAAGCCAAACGTGCTGCTGCTCGACGAGCCCACCAACCACCTCGACATCGCGTCCTGCGAGGCGCTGGAAGGGGCCCTTGGCAGCTTTCCGGGAACGATCCTGTGCGTGAGCCACGACCGCTATTTTCTCGACCAGGTGGTGCATCGCCTGCTGATCCTGCAGCCGCCGGAAATGGTTGATTTCAAGGCCAACTACAGCGCATGGATCGGGAAGCGCGCGGTGGAAGCACGGCGTGAGCCCGCCGCCTCGCAAAAAGCGAAGGCGAAGCCGGAAGCGACAACAGCGCGAGCCGCACCAACTCCGAAAAACAAGAAGGACAATCCGTATGCCCGCCCCTTCGGCAGGCTGTCCATGAAGGAACTGGAAAGCCAGATCAGTGAGACCGAAGTTGCCCTGGCGGAGTGTCAGCAGAGCATGGGTGAAGTGAAGGCATTTAAGGATCCAGAGCGCGGCCGGCAGGTGCAGTTGGAGTATAAGAAGCTGACGCAAAGGCTGCAGGAGCTTGAAGCGGAGTATTTTGCGCGGGCGTCATGATGAGGGGGCCGTTCCTCGGGCGATTCGAAACAAGTGAGGATGAATGAAGCGACTGTCGCTCCTGTGGGCGGTCATTTTGAGCGTGATGTCTTGGGCGCACGCGGCGCATGAGGCGCCGTCCAGCGCTGCGACGCGGCCGGCGGCGTGTATCCCAGCGGAGAAGAACCCGGAGCAGCACGAGGCGTTCCTGCGACAAATCCAGGCGGGAAAGGTCGGCGACCTGCTCTTCCTGGGCGATTCGATCACCGCCGGTTGGCGCAATGGACAGGCAAGCCAAATCTTTGAGAAGGCGTACGGCAAGTATCACGCCGCCAACTTCGGCATCGGCGGCGACCAGACGCAGCACGTGCTCTGGCGCCTCGAGAACGGGGAGCTGGACGGCATCAAGCCGAGGGTGATCGTGCTGATAATCGGCACGAACAACCTCGGCGGCGGCGCCGCGCCGCAAGACGCCGCGTCGGGCGTGCGCTGCATCGTCGAGACGATCCGCGCGAAACTTCCGGACACGAAGGTCCTGCTGCTGGGCGTTTTCCCGCGCTCGGCCGATCCATCGGATCCGATGCGCGAGAAGGTCCGCAAGCTCAACGAGCTGATCGCAAAGCTCGACGACACCCACCACGTGAAGTATCTCGACATCGGCGACAAGTTCCTGGACGGCAAGGGGAACCTCCCCAGGGAAGTGTTTCCCGACGGCTTGCATCCCAACGCTCAAGGCTACCTCACCTGGGCCGACGCCATGCAACAAACGCTGGACGAAATGATGAAACCGGGCGCGCCGATGACGAACCCGTAACGCAGTCCGGCGGGCTGTCGTCGTCGTTGAAATATCTGCGGCCCGGGCTGATTAGACAAATGACATGGCAGTTCATCTTCAGGCCCTGAAGAAGCAGTATGTCGCGCCGGACGGCGGGGCCGTGCCGGTCATCGACATCGCCGACTTTTCCTTAGCCAACGCGGAACAGGTAGCGCTGGTCGGCGGGAGCGGGTCGGGCAAGACCACGCTGCTTCACCTCATTGCCGGCATCCTCACCCCGGACAGCGGGCGGATCATCTTCGAACGCGGCGGCGAACGGACTGGGATCCAGGCTGAAGCGAATTCCCACGAGCTGATGGTACCGACCGACATCACGCTTTTGCGCGAAGCTGAACGCGACGTGTTCCGCGGCCGTCACATCGGCTACATTTTCCAGACCCATCACCTGCTCCCCGGGTTCACCGCGCTGGAGAACGTGATGCTGGGGATGACTTTCACCGGGCGAAAGCTGGACAGCGAATGGGCCACACACCTCCTGCGCGAGGTCGGGCTGTCCGACCGGCTCAATTACAAGCCGGACAAGCTCTCGCTCGGCCAGCAGCAGCGCGTCGCGGTAGCCCGGGCCCTGGCGAACCGGCCCATGCTGGTCCTCGCGGATGAGCCGACCGGCGCACTGGACGTGCGAAGCGCGCAACAGGTGCTGGATCTGATCCGATCGCTCTGTACCGAAGTGGGCGCGGGCCTCCTGATGGTGAGTCACGATCCGCAGCTGACGGGGCAGCTTCCGCGCGTTGTCGAGCTGAAGAACCTGAACCGCGCGGCCGCCTAGCATCCATCGCCAACACAGATGGAACGATCACCGGTTCTGAAGCACTCATGAGCGACTTGCGGCGAATCTTCAGCGACTACGGCTTCTACGTTCTGGTCGTCCCCGGCATCGCGGCGCTGCTGGTGCTCCTCGCCGCGCTCTTCCCCGGCAAGCTCTCGCTGGTCTTCAAGCAGATGCGGCAGCGCGCCCTGGGCACCGCGCTCACGCTGCTGCTGGTGATGTTGGGCGTTGCACTGGCGGTATCGGTGTTTCTGGTCTTGCGCGAGAGCGGCAAGCTGTTCGGGCAGTCGGACTTCGGCTACGACGTGCTGGTCGGGAAGGCCGGCTCGCCACTGCAGCTCACGCTCAACACGGTCTATCACCTCGACGTGAGCCCGGGGAACATCCCGTTGTCGGCCTGTGCAGAGCTTCTCGGCCCGCAGTGCCGACCGTTGGTGAAGGCGGCCGTGCCGTATGCTGTCGGCGATACCTATCAGGGCCGATACCCAATCGTCGGGACGCTGCCAAAACTCTTCGGATACGACGATGCGGGAAACCTGCTGCCGGAAGAGAGCCGGATCGGCTATCGGCAGGGTCATTTCTACGGTATCGACGGCCAGTGTTTTGCGCCCGACCGCTTCCAAGCCGTGATCGGCAGCGAGGTCGCGCGGCGCGAAGGACTGAGGATCGGAAGCACGTTTCAGGCGACGCATGGCTCGCCAAAGCCGAACGAGACGCCGGACATTCATGCCGAGGTGTGGACCGTCGTTGGGGTCATGAAAGAGACGCACACGGCCAACGACCGCGTCCTGTTCATCCCGCTGCTGACGTTCTACACCATCGCCGAGCACGGGACAGGTCTCATCGAGCAGGAGCGCCTGCGCGAGGGCGAACCGCCGCCCGCGCCTGAGAAACATGAGGAGGAAGAGGAGAAGCATTACACGGTCGACGCGGATGGCAGGATTCATCTCACGCTGCCGAAGAATGTGCTGGCGATCTCGGCGATCCTGGTCAAGTCGCGCGGCGGCATCACGGGGCAGCGCCTGATCTACAAGATCAACAACTCCACCCAGAAGCTCCAGGCGGTGAATCCCGCGGCGGTCATGCGCGAGTTTTTCGATACCTTCCTCAAGAGCGGCACGACGTTGCTGATCGTGGTGGCGGCGCTGGTAAGCCTCGAGGCGGCCGTTTCGATCCTGGTCAGCATTTACAACTCCGTCGCCGCCCGCCGCCGCGAGATTGCGATTCTGCGCGCGCTGGGCGCGACGCGCCGTACGGTCGTGGGGCTGATCTGCCTGGAAGCGGGGCTCATCGGACTGTTCGGGGGAATTGCCGGGGTCCTGGTGGGTCATCTGGTGGGAGCGGTGGGCTCGGTCTATTTCGAGCGGGTGGTAGGGGAGGGAATCGACTGGGTGGCCGTCGGAAGCGAAGAGATGATATACTTAGGGGCGGTGGTGTTAATCGCCGTCCTGGCGGGGCTCGCGCCGGGGCTGAAGGCCTACCGCACCCCCGTGGCAACGAACCTCGTTGCTGGCTGAGGGGTACGATCACAGCGAGAACGGCTCCGTTCAACACCGTTGCGGTGCTTGCTGCCTGGCTGCGGCACGGATGACCAGCGCTGGATCCAGCCGAAGGAAAAGGAATGCGTCTTGCGTTGATGGCATTAGCCGCTCTGTGCACGTTCGCACAAATTGCGCCCGCGCAGACCACCCAGCCGGCGGGGAATGCCGCGGCCCTGGAGCTGCGCGCGACGCAGGCATTCAACCGTGGCGAATACGCGATCGCGCTGCCGATGCTCAGGAAGCTCGAACAGGAATTGAGCGGCGACGTGAACCGCATCGGGCCGGTGCAGGAGCGGATACGCGTTTGCGAAAAGAACCTGACGAAGCCGCCCGCAGATCCGCAGGCGACAGCGAGCGAGCGGCCGGCTGCGACGGATCCGCCCACCGCCGAAAGCCGCAAGGTCCACCCAGCACCCAAGGCAGGCGAGACAGTTGAGATTGGGATCAAAGAGCTCGGCAATTTTGAGTACGACGCGGAAATGGGCGGAAACATTCCGGGCGACGTGAAGCGACTCACCGGCGCGAAGGTGCGTCTGCACGGGTTCATGATCCCAATGGACCAGGCGGAGAGCATCACGCAGTTTGCGCTTGTGCCCAGCCTGTTCGCCTGCTGCTACGGACAGCCGCCCCAGGTGCAGCATACGATTGTGGTGAATTGCCCGAAGGGCAAGGCTGTCAGCTATTGCCCGGATGAACTTGTGGTGGAGGGGAAGCTGACGGTCGATGAAAAGAAGGACGACGGCTACATCACCAGCATCTTCCAGGTGGAAGTCAGCAGCGTGAAGCCGTTACCCAGATAGAATCAGTCGAGGTGATCATCCTGTCAGTTAAGTGAGGAATGAAGAGCATGGCAACGATAATGAACGACGTCCCGGCGCCCGCCAGCGGCGCGGGTGCGAATGTCAGCCCAGGCTACGCGGCGCCGCGGCGTCGAGGCATCGGGATCAACTTCCGCCTGGTCGCGTTTCTGGCGATCCTCTCGGTCCCGTTCTTCTGGGTCCTTTATGTCTTCCTCGACCAGGCGATCCACGGTGGAGTCAACGACCACGGCTCGTACGCGACGGTCGACCTGAAGTCGATGGGCAACTTCCCCTTCGACCCTGTGCAAGGCACGTACAAGGACATCCCCAAGCGCTTCATGGCCCTCGATGGCCGCAGGGTCGAGCTCGAAGGGCAGATGTATGCCCCCAATGCGGCTGGGGAAACGGTGAATGAGTTCCAGCTCGTTTACAACATCCAGAAGTGCTGCTTCAGTGGCCCCCCCAAGGTGCAGGAGCGAGTTTTTGCGATCGTCCCGAGCAACAAGACGGTGCGCTATTTCGGCCAGGAAGTGAAAGTGACCGGCGTCCTCCACGTCAACATTCAGAAGCCCGCCGGCGAGGCGACCACGATCTATACGTTGGACGTGATCAAGGTCAAGCCGCTTTGAAGACCATACGATCTGCTAGAGATGCGCGGGAGCGCCGATATCTGACGCCGCCACATTTGAGCTCGATGCCGGCTGCCGCAGCCTGTAGAACGGGCCCTCGCCCTTGTACGTGTCGGGCTGATCGTAGAGCAGCAGGATTCCCAACCAGATCTGCGCCGCTACCACCACGATCAACAACAGCGCAAACAGCCCCAGCAGAAAGCTATGCCGGCTGGCCCCGCGCGCCAGCAGCGCGAGGATCAGCGGAAGCACGATCAACGATCCCGCGCCGATGACATGCGCCAGGCGGCGCACCGTGTTCGGGTTGACCACGTTCGCCCAGAGCACTTTGGGCGCCCATCCCACGTCCTGCGCCAGCACCCACCAGCCTGCGCCGGCGGTTAAAATTCCGAAGAGAACGGCCAACAGCCAGAAGCGCGCGGCCGGGACAAGGACCGGCCCCCTGCCGACCCTGGCGTCCGGGTTGAGCGAGCGCGCCATGTCCATGCCGTAGGGCTGCGTCGTCTCCAGCGTGACGAAGGCCCGTGCTGAGGCGACGTCTTCGTCTGGCAACTCGTTTGCCGTTACCACGGCGCGGATTGAGAGCCCGACCGATGCGAGCGCCACCGCCACCATCAAGCCCGCCAGCAGCACATGGGTCTGAAGCGGCGGGGCGTAATACTCGATCTGCTTCCGCAACTTCTTTTCGGTTTGTTCGCGCGCGGCCGCCGCGCCGACCGGCGCCTCCGACCGCGCTGACGTGCCCTCGTCATACGATGGCAGTTTGGTAGCCGTCCCGTAACGGTACACCACTTCTCCGCCGAACCACGCGCCGGAGGCAAACAGTCCGAGGCTGATCAGCAGCAGCAGGAGCAGCGGGAGATGCAGGGCGCGCCGGGCGCGGTTGGAACATCCCAGGCCGACCACGGCGGCGAAGACGGCCAGCGCCGTCCCGATCCCTTGAAGCCAGGCGTGCCGGCTGAGCATGTGCCACTGCTCGGGCGTCAGCTGCGTCGCCGCCGCCAACTCATGCCATGGCCCGCTCTGCTTCCCGTCCGCAATTGCCTCAGGGGGAAGCGAACGACGGGCGACGTCGGCCAGCGCGTAGAGGCCTGTGAACGCCGATGGGATGCTTGCCAACGCGCCAAGCAGAATCATCCATCGCGCCGCGGTCCGCACGCTGCTGCGACGGTAGAGGAAGCTGAACAGCTCCAGCAGCACGCCCAATACGAACACGCCGAGCGGGTAGTGAATCAGGATGACGTGCAGATTGGGATTGATGAATTCCTTTTCCAATGGGATCTCCGATCGTGAAGGGCTGCGGCCGAAGATATCCGCGCAGGGGATCGGGTGTCTACTTTTCGTAACCGCGGCTCGGCACGATGCGCCATTGGGCGCGCAGCAGCAGTGGCAGCACAAAAACCGCCCCCTCCTGCGGTGAAAGCGGGATTTATCGCGACTGGCGGGTGAACACGGCGGCGCTGCCAAGGGCTACCAGGGTCGAGAGGCCTTGCCAAACGGCCGGCGGCAGCGGGATGCTGCTGGTGGGAATGTCGGTGACGCTCAGGGAGAAGTTGACGCTGTAGTAGGCCGAACTGCCGTCGAGGATGCCCTTGCCGGAAGCGTCGAGCGAAAGTGTGTACTGGCCCGGCTCGAGGACGCCAATGCGGTTGATGGTGGCGCCGTCGCCGCGACCGAGGCCGGCAACGTCGCTTGTGAGCTTCCGGTCGCCGGAGAGCACGACCGAAGCAAACGCGTCGCCGGAGGCGCCGATCGCGCCGCCGAGGCTGTACTGCACCGGCATTCCACTGACGCGGAAGATCAAATCAAAGCGGCTGTCGCCCGTAGCGGTTGCCCCCGCGGCCCTGTCGGCGCCGGCGGTGATGGACCCTTCGGCGAACCCGCCGCCGAACACGCCCGCGTCCGTGCTTGCCATCGATTCCTGGTGCGCCGAAGACTTGGCCGCGATGCCGTCGGACGAATGGTTCTCGATCGAATTGGCAAAATGGTCAGCCGCGGTCGTGCCATCGGATGTGTCGTAGATGTCGGCGCCGGCCTTTCCAACAATGTGGATCGACGTTTGCCGCGAAAGGAGCGTCGGGCCCGCCTTGATCAGCATCGAGCCGGCGTTAGCGGTGGACGCAATGCCGGCGACGATGGCGAGAGTTCCGAGGAGAATGATCGCGGAGCGGACGCTGAACTGCTGCATCAACTTTTCCTTGAAGAGTTAACTCGTTTATCGGTCCGGTCCGGAAAATGCCGGTAGAAAATGCCCCTCGGATAAACCTCCGAACCGCCTTCGGGGCATCGTTTCTCTGGAATGTCCGCGCATCTCGCCCGCTCTGCCGCGCGGAGCGACGGCTCTATACTGCAGAGATGGTCAGGAACCTCTCAGACATGGTGGTGGTCATTACGGGCGCGAGCTCAGGCATCGGCCGCGCGCTGGCTGAAACGCTGTCGCGGCATGGCGCGAAGCTGGCGCTGGCGGCGCGCCGGATCGATCGTCTGGAGGCCCTTAACCAGGCGCTGGGCGGGCAGCACCTGTGCGTGCAGACGGACGTGTCGGAGCCGGCCCAGTGTGAACAGCTGATCGGGCGCACGATCGACAGCTTCGGCCGGCTCGACACCCTCGTCTGTAATGCCGGGTATGGCTTGCCCAGAACGGTGGCGAAGACTACGGCCGAGCAGATGCGGCAGATCTTTCAGACAAATGTGTTCGGCACGACGGACTGCATCCGCGCAGCCGTCCCCCGAATGCTTGCGCAGCAGCCGCGCGACGGGCTGCGTGGGCAGATCATGATCGTGTCGTCGGCCGCCGCGCGCCGCGGTTTGCCCTACTACGGCCCCTATTCAGCGACGAAAGCCGCTCAGCTCGCGCTGGCCGAAGCCCTGCGGGTGGAGCTGAAAGCCAAAGCGATCGCGGTCACCAGCGTGCAGCCGATTCTGACCGAGACGGAATTCCCCGAAGCCGCCCGCCGCGCCGCTGGCATCGACCTTCCCGCCGGCGGCCCGCGCGAGTTTCAGCAGTCGGCCGCGACCGTCGCGCAGAAGATGCTTCGCGCGATCCGGCGCCCCGTACCCGAAGTATGGCCCTTCGCGCCCACGCGCTGGCTCCTCGCGCTGGGCATGCTCATGCCGTGGGTTACCGACCACTTCATGGCGATGCGCCTCAAGGCTTATCAGCGCTGACGCGCCGCCGCGCGGGCTGGATTGGCGATTTGCAAAGGCGCTATCGCGTCGGCGCCGTCGTCGGATAGCGCGCGACCAACTGCGGCTTCAGCGCCAGGTAATACAGTTTTCCCGCATGCAGCTGATGTCCCGCGAGGCGCTCCGCCTGCGGCCCCACGCCCATGTAGATGTCGCACCGGCCGGCAGCGCGGATCGCGCCGCCGGTGTCCTGATCGAGCATGATGCCGCGGTAGTCGCGCGTTTCTCCCGAAACGCCAGGCACGCGCACCATTAGAAACGCCGGCATTGCCCGCGGGTACACACCCTTGTCGGTCGCGATGCTCGCCATCGGGGTGACCGGCACATTCAGGCTGCCAAACGGCCCGCCGGGCCGTTCGGTAAAGAAGACCGTGCGCTGGTTCAGCCACAGGTATCTGTCCATGTCGCCCGGGTGCGACTGGAAATACGAGCGCAGCGACTTGAGCGACAAGTCCTGCTTGCGAATGACTCCATCGGCCACCATTCGCTGTCCTGGACTCGTGTAGGGGAGACCATTGCTGCCGGCGTAGCCCACCTCGTCAATGCGCCCGTCGTGCAGCCGCAGCCGCGCCGACCCCTGCACCGTAATGACGTATGCCTCCCAGCGGCTCGAAAGCCACACCAGCTCCTGGCCCGCGACCTGGCCCGATTCGATCTGCTGGCGTGTGTAGTACGGGACGGTCTGGCCGTCAGCGGTGCGCCGGGCGGCCGATTCAGGATTGGCCGGATCGCTCATCAGGTCCGCCGGCCGTTTGTAGAGCGGCCAGCGATAGACGCCGTCATTCGTCAGACTCGCATCGTAGATTGGCGTGAAGTAGCCCGTGAAAAGTACTTTGCCGGTCGGCGCGCCGTTCGCGTCGGGCGCGCCGGCGCTGCCATACACGTCAAACTGCTGTCTCACCGCGGACGCAAACGACACGTGACGGTCGCCCGCGCCATCATCCACCAGCTCCCGAAGCGCCCGCAAGGTCGCCACCGCGCGATCGTGGGTAATGTCGAGGTACGGAAAGAACGCCCGGCTGCTCGGCGTCTGAAGATATGCGAGGCTGTTGTCAATCGAAGACCGCAGCGCCGCCGGATCCGCGCCGGCGGAAGAGAAGTCCGGATACTCAGCTGGGGAAAGTTTCCGCAGCGCCACCTGTCCCGCGGGAAGCGGCTGCGCGTAATCGATCTTTGCAGCCGGTTGCTTCGGCCGGCAACCACCGAGCGGCAGGGTGCACAGAAGCAGCAGGATCAATTGAAGGTCGCAACCGGATTTGTTCAGCCGCACTGGGGTCCTTCCCGAAGGCCGCCACGATAGTGAACCGACATCGGATCGCCAGAAACAGATGAACGGCAGCTCACTTTTTATCCCACCGCTGCATGGGCCTGGACTTGTTTCTCGGCGTGGTAGCTGCTGCGCACGAGCGGGCCGGACTCCACGTGGCGCAGGCCGCGGGCTTCGCCGCGAAGCTTCCATGCGGTGAACTCTTCAGGATGGACCCAGCGGCTGACCGGCAGGTGGTTGGCCGTCGGTTGCAGGTATTGGCCGAGAGTGAGAATGTCGACGCCGATCGACACCAGATCGTCGATCACCGAATCGATCTCGTCGGCCTGTTCGCCCAAACCGAGCATCATCCCCGTCTTGGTGACCCGGCCCTGTGCCTTGGCGATTTGAAGCAGTTGAAGGGAACGGCGGTACTTGGCCTGCGGGCGCACCTGCCGGTAGAGGCGCGGGACCGACTCGATGTTGTGGTTGAGGATGTCGGGTCTCTCGTCAAGCACTTTTTGCAGCGCGCCCCAGTCGCCGCAGAAGTCGGGGATGAGCACCTCAACGCTGGTGCCGGGCGACTGCAGCCGCACCTGGCGGATCGTTTCCGCCCAGACGGCGGCGCCGCCATCCGGAAGCTCGTCGCGATTGACGCTGGTGATGACGGTGTGCTTCAGCGCCATCCTCGCCACCGCTCGGCCAACCCGCCGCGGCTCGTCCAGATCGAGCACGCTCGGCCGGCCCGTCGCGATGTGACAGAACCCGCACGAGCGCGTGCAGACGTCGCCGAGGATCATGAGCGTCGCGGTACCGGCCGACCAGCACTCGCCCATATTCGGGCACTTGGCCGATTGGCAGACCGTATGCAACTTCTCGTCGTTGACCAATTTCAGCAGCCGGCCGTATTCCTCGCCCGCCGGCATCTTCATTTTCAGCCACGCCGGCTTGCGCCCCACGCCGGGCGCCGGCAGCGCCGATTCCGGTTCCATTGAAAGGACCAGGTGGTTTAATGAGACGCTCATCCGGCACCGATCTTAGGAAAAGCGGGAACGGCGAGCAAACAGGTCGTCGCGATGTTCCACCGCGTCCCGCGCCTCTGTCTGCTATGCGCGGCCGGTTCCGCCCATTATATTCGCTGCCGCATGCCCTTGCGGATTCTGTGTCTTGGCGACATTGTCGGCCGCCCCGGCCGCCAGATCGTTCACCAGAAACTGCCGGCGCTCGTGCGCGAGCGTGCTGTCGACCTGGTTGTCGCCAACGCCGAGAACATCGCCGGCGGAAGCGGGATCACCACCAACCTGTTTCACAAGATCCGCGCTTATGGAATTGACGTGGTCACGCTCGGTGACCACATCTATAAGAAGGCCGACATCATCCCCACGCTGCAGATCAGCGAGCGCATCGTGCGGCCGGCGAACCTCTCGTCCAACGCGGCGGGCCGGCCCTTTACGGTGGTTACGACCAACACCGGCGTGAGCGTCGCCGTCTTCTCGCTGCTTGGCCGCATCTTCATGAACCTGCCGGCGGACGATCCGTTCGCCGCCGCCGATTGGGTGTTGGAGCAGGTGCCCGATCACGTGCGCATCTGCGTTTGCGACCTTCATGCCGAGGCATCCAGCGAGAAGATCGCACTGGGCCATTGGCTGGACGGGCGTTGCTCGTTCATCGTCGGCACGCATACCCACGTTCCAACCGCCGACGCAAAAATCCTCCCCGGCGGCAGCGCGTTCATCAGCGACTTGGGAATGTGCGGTCCATACGACTCGGTGCTGGGGCGGCGCAAGGACCGGGTGGTCAAATACATGTCGACCAACATGCCGCAGCCATTCGACGTCGCTACCGGCGATGTGCGCCTCTGCGGAGCGCTGGCGGAGATCGATCCGGACACCGGCCGCGCGCTCTCGATCGAGCGGATTGAAGTGCAGGGCGAGAACGCGGAGCAGGCGTACGATGCGGATGATGCGCGCCCCGGCCAACCCCCTCAGACCGCCGATTGACTCGATTGTGAGCGCTTAGAAAAGAATGGGCTTGCCAAGCTTGCGCCGGATGACCTGAAATTGCCCGATGCGCATGGCGTCGTGCGTCGGGAGCATCGCCGCGAGGTGCGCGGTTGCGGTTCACTTCGCGTGCACGATTTGCATTGCCCAGGCATTGCCACGCGGTACGGCCCGGGCGAGTCTTCGGTGGCGCGGGGTGCTTAAAGGGAACACACGGTGGGATGCAATTCATCGGCTCAGTTGACCCAAATTATCGGATGGCGGTGCCGAACCGGGCACAACCACGGCCTCGGGACGCTCCAGCCTGTTCTGAGGGGCACAAGCAATTGGATGTGCCGCAGAATCCTTCTAGAATACCGCACGAAATCCTTGCGCCGGGCCACACGTCCGGCGCATTTTCTGTCTAGTCATTCACCGGTGGATCTCATAGTTTCCGGAGTAGTGGGTTCGGCTTGATCATCGTCTGTGTGTGCAGAAGCCCCTTGATAACTTTCTTCCGCTTGGAAGGTGGGAAGAGTGCGTTCAGTTGTAGGTAGCGCGTCCCTGGAAAGTGTCGTCGCATCCTGTATCCGGCCCGTCATCGAGAGGCTCGAGAATCGAGTCTTGCTCGCAGGCGATTTCGGCACGGTGCGCCCATTGCCTTTTGCGCTCGAGTGGCAGACCGATACGGGCGCCATCCGCGACCGTGACGGTCAGGGCACCGGTCTGACATTCGTCCTTCCGAATAAGAACAATAACGAATACGTCCCGTCGCTCATCGACGTGAGCCTGACCGAGGGGCTGCTGCGCCTCACGACAAACGGCACCGCTACTACCGGCGGCAACTACGGTTCGGACAACACGCTCGTCAACGCCCTTGGCACGCAGTTCAATTCAGCTGCCGGGCCTTTCAGTGTGACCGCCAAGCTTCGGGGGCCGCTGACGGCCCTTAGCGCCGCCACCGACCAGGCCGGGATCATGCTGGGGCCCGACCAGGACAATTACGTCAAGATTGTTGCCGTCGTTGGCCCGTCCGGGCCCTCCATCCAGTTTATCGACGAGCAGACGGTGAGCGGCGTCACCACGCACGCCATCCCCGCGACCTCGTCCTACCAGACGATCGGCAACTTCAACTTCAGCACGCTCAACCTCCGCCTCAGCGGCGATCCCTCAACCGGGCGCATTTCCGGCTACTACCAGATCGATACCGGCGCCTGGGTGAAGATGCCCAACGAAGTCGCCATCCAAAGCCCGCTGCGCTCGGCATTCTTCGCTTCCAACGGGCGCGCCAGCCTCGTTGCGTTTGACAAAGCCGACAACCACCAGTTCACCGTCGCCTACGATCGCTTTGAAATCACGGGAACCGTTCCGACCACTACGAGCGGTCATCCGACAGTTACCGCCACTCGACCGGCCAACGGCGCAACCAACGTCTCGCGCGACGCCTTCGTCGCCGTCGACGTGCGCCTGCCCAATGTCGGTCAGGGCATCGATCAAGCGACGCTCAATAGCTCCACCGTCGCTCTCTACCGCGCGAGCGACAGCACGCTCGTGTCCGCGCACCTTAATACTTCGGGCGGCGGGGACGCGATCGTGCTGCAGCCGATTGGCATGCTCGATGCCAATACGAATTACACTTTCAAGGTCACTGCCGGCGTCACCGACACGAGCGGCGCATCCTTCGTGCCGTTCCAGATGAGCTTCACTACGGGCACCGCCGGCAGCACCACCGATCCTTCCATCGCTTTCGACAAGATGCCGCAGGCCGCCGCGACGGGCCAATCTTTCACCTGCTTGACCGTTGGCCCCGACGGAAAGCTTTACGCCTCGACCTTTGACGGCAAGATCATCCGTTATGTGATTGGCGCCGATGGTTCGCTCTCCTCGCCGCAGACGATCACGACGATGCAGACGAGCGGCCCGCGCACCATCACCGGCATAACCTTCGACCGGACCGCGAGCGGGCTGGTGCTCTGGGTCAGCAACAGCCAGTATGCCTTCGAGAACGCCACCGACTGGACAGGGAAGATTACCCGGCTCACCGGCGCGAATCTCGAGACCGCGCAGGATTACGTCGTAGGGCTCCCGCGCTCGGTGCGCGATCACATGACCAACCAGCCGGTCTTGGGTCCCGACGGCAAGCTCTACTTCCCGCAGGGCAGCAACTCCGCCATGGGCGCGCCCGATAACGCATGGGGCATGCGCAAGGAACACCTGCTCAACGGCGCTGTCCTGCAACTCGACATCAACGCACTGCAGAACGACGTTGCCCTCGGCAAGCGGACCCTCCCGCTGAACGTCCAAACCGAAGAAGGCGGCACCTACAATCCGTTCGCTGCAGACGCTCGGCTCAGGATTTACGCGAGCGGCGTGCGCAACGCCTTCGATCTGATCTGGGCCTCCAACGGCAGCCTGTACGCGCCCACGAACGGGTCAGCGGCCGGAGGCAACACGCCCGGCTACCCCAACGCCGTCGGCGGCACCCGCATCGACCAGAGCACGCGCGGGCCGTACACCGGCGGCAACGTCGCGGCGCTCACCAACGTGAGCCAGACCCAGGACGATTTTCTGTTCCGGGTCGTCCAGGGCGGATACTACGGACATCCAAACGCCCTGCGCGCAGAATACGTGCTCAACGGCGGCAATCCCACCACCGGCGCCGACCCCAACCAGGTGGACGCCTACCCCGTTGGCACCAAACCCGACCGCAACTACCGCGGCGCCGTCTTTGACTTCGGCAAGAATTACTCGCCCGATGGATCGATCCAATACAAAGGCGACGCGTTCGGCGGAAAGCTGAATGGAAAGCTGCTCATCACCCGCTACAGCGGCGGCGATGACGTCATCGCCCTGACCCTGGACGCCGGCGGCAACGTCAGCGCAGCGGAGACAGGCATCGCCGGCTTCGACGGTTTCAGCGACCCGGTCGACATCACGGAAGATGAGCGCAGCGGCTTTCTGTACGTCGCCGAGTTCGGCGGGCAGCAAGTGACGCTGCTCAAGCCGATCGCGCCGGGCGCAAGCCTTCAGGTCTCCACCGGTCCCGTGCCCACCACGGCGCCGCCGCGCGTTTACGTCAGCGATGTCGTCGGAGGCGCCGCCGGGCCTTCCCGCTCGCTCACCATCCGCAACGACGGAACGACCACCCTCGCGCTGCCGGCCGATGGCTTGACCATCACCGGCGCCGACGCCGCCCAATTCGTGCTCACCAAGCCGACCCTGCCGCGCACGATCGCGCCGGGGCAGTCGATCAGCATCTCGATCGCCCTCGCGGCCAGCAGCATGTCGCCGGTCTTCAAGACCGCCACGCTGCAGATCAAAAGCAACGATCCAAGTCGTCCCATCACCACCGTCCCCCTGCGCGGCCTGGCGCAGATCGGCACTGGCGGCGGGAATGAGCCGAGCCTTCAACGGCTGATGGATTTCTTCCAGATCCCGGACCGCGTCGGCGACCCGACGCCGGACGAAACCTACTTCCCGCAGCCCCCCGCGACCCCGAACGACGAGGTCGTCGCTCCGCGGTTCGTCAAGTCCGGGACCGCACCGGTCACCGTCGAGCCCATCGCGCTGATGGGCGTCTCGTCTAATCCGGCCGTCCGATTCGGCTATTACGCGTCCGGGTTCGTGCAGACCACTACCCCACTGTTCAACGTTTCGACGGCCGATGCGCAGAGTGTGATGCCCAATCCGCTCGGATCCACCAGCTTCGATCCCGGCAGCAGGGAGTTCAGCTTCTATGCCGCGTGGCCCGGTTTCGGCGAACGCGTCAGCTGGGGCGAGGACGCCATGAACGCCTGGGAGACGCCGGGGCCCAAGCAGCGAAAGATCAGGATGTACCCGCTGAAGAATCCTGACGGCAGCGTCGTTGCCAACGCCTACGTCGGGGCGATCGAAGAGTTTGCCGGTACGGTTGCCGCCGCCTACGACCAGAACGACATGGTCTTCATCGTTCGCAACGTGAAGCCCACCGCCATTGGCCCGCAATTCGGGCTGGAGAACGCCGATGGGGTCCCCAACCCCGACCGCCTCGTCTTCAACCGCATCCAGAACAAGAGCGCGCAGTTCCCCAACGTCGTGCACGATGAAGCGATCGTACGGATCCGTAACACCGGCAGCAGCAATCTCACCTTCGGCTCAATGTCGATCAACGGCCCATGGGCACTTGTTAGCGGCCCGGGCAACGGCGCCGCGATTGCGCCGGGCGCCTCGGTAGATGTGAAGCTCCGGTTCGTAGCCACCAGCAACCCCGTCCACTCCGGCAACCAGACCACGGGCGGGAATGCGAACAACGGCGGCGTCTGGGACGGTCTGCTCACAATCAATACCAACGACCCCGCCAACCCCACGCGCGGCGTATCGCTCGAGGGTTACTGGCAGGCGCACAACGAAAACAACGAAGAGCCGAGCCTCCAGACCCTGGTCAACAATATTTTCGGCTACACGACGACCATCGTCTCCAGCGGGCAGAACCTCAACGGCGGCGGGCTCAGGTCCGCCGTGGGTGATGAGGTCTTGTCAGGCTATTGGAATGTCGCCGACCCATCCCGGCCGGTCAGCGTCAAGCAGCTCGACTCTTTCCACACGCAGGGCAACACCGCGACGCTGTTCTGGTATCCCAAGGGCGGCGCGGTCCAGACCCTCACTGTCCAGCCGGGTTCCGAAGGCCAATCGCTTCTGCCGCACGTCACTGGCAAGACGACGTTCAGCACGGGCGGCGCCTTCGGCTTCCGCATCGACGGCGAGTGGAGTGATGATGCCAAGAACGTGCAGGAGATCGCCGATGGAAAACACGGACACCACGTCCGCTTCTATCCGCTGCGCCACCGAAACGGCAACGCAGAGGCGAACACGTGGCTGATGACCATGGATTACCAGGGCGTTAACTACGATTACCAGGACAACGTCTACCTCGTGTCGAACATGAGGCCCGAAGCCGGCCTCTCAGCGCCCTTCGGCCTGGCGTCGGCCGGCTACACCAGCGGCATCTGGCTCGATTGGGCCCCCAACAGCGAGGCGGGGCTGGCCGGTTACAACGTCTACCGCGCGACCTCCTCGGGCGGTCCGTACACGAAGCTCAACGCGTCGCCGCTGGGTGCTTCGGCGTTCGTGGACACGTCCGCCGCGTCGTCCGGTGTCTCCTACTTCTATCGCGTCTATTGCGTGAACACCGCCGGCATTCAAGGCGGCCCGGCCGGTATAACCGGCGTGAAGACCACCACCCCTTACCCCGGCGCCGGCTCGACGCCCGCTCCGACTCCCCCGCCAACCCCGACGCCAAGCGGGCCTTTCACGGGCGTGGATATCGGCCGGCCCACTCCGAGCGGCTCGGAGACGACCATTACCAGCGGCAAGGCATACGATGTCGCCGGCGGCGGCTTCGACATCGATGGCACCGTCGACCATTTCCACTTCCTGTACCAGCAGCTCAGCGGCAATTTCGACAAGCGCGTTCGCGTCGCGTCTCTTACCAACGTCGCAGCCTGGACGAAGGCCGGCCTGATGGTCCGCGAGAGCCTCGCCGGCAGCAGCCGCAACGCGTTCATGTTCACGACGCCCGGCAGCAACGGCACGAACTTCAGCTATCGCGAGAACAACACCGGCTCGACCCGCGGGTCGGGGCAGGGGGCGTCCAATTTCCCCAATTCCTGGTTGAGGCTGCGCCGCGTCGGCAACGTGCTGAGCGGCTACAGCAGCACCGACGGGGTGAACTGGACGCAGATTGGCACGTTCAACTTCTCCGCCGGCTTGCCGAACACGGTCTACTTTGGCATGGCCGTCTCGAGCCTGAGCACCACGAAGACCGCAACGGCGCAGTTCCGCGATTTGGCATAACCACAGCGTTTAAGGCATGTTCCCCGCAACACTCGGCCGTTCGCCGAGCGGTTTCAGGCGTTGCGCGCTCGCAGGCCGCGAGACGAGCTTCATTGATGACGCTATATTCCAATTGACGAGAGGACGAGCGTGGAATGGCGATCAAACCCGTGGGCCGGCGTGTTCGCGGCAACGTTGTGTCCCTTTCATGACGATGAGGCGTGCGCCCGCTGGCTGATGGGGCGCTTCCCGAGTCCGAAGGTCAGGCGGCCGCTGCGGGATCTTGGGCGCGAGACAGTCGAAAAAATCCGCAAAGGCCTGGAGGCGATTGGCTACGCGAAAGAGCGTGCTGCCGCCGCAATCTAAAACCACCACCGCAAGGGACTCCGTCATGCCAGCAAGCGAAACCCAGGTCCGGCTCAACGCTCAGCGGCTCGCCGATTATGACCGCGACGGATACGTGGTGGTCGAGGGGCTGCTGTCGCGCCAGGAGGTCGATGCGCTGCGCGAGCGCGTGCGCGAATATACCCACGGCGACCGCTCGAGCGCCGCCCTGGAGATTCAGGTCGAGCCGCGCGTCGAGCGCGGCGAGCTGAAGGTCGAACACCCCGGCGACGGCGTGCGGAAGATCGGCGGCCTGGTCGAACATGACGACCTGTTTCGACGGCTCGGCACGAACGACAACATCGTCGGGATCATCGAGCAGATTGTCGGGCCCGACATCAAGATGTTCCGCAACCATATGCTGCTCAAGCCCCCATCGGTGGGATCGGCCAAAGGGATGCATCAGGACTCGCCGTACTGGCCGATCGCGCCGATGTCGCTGTGCTCCTGCTGGTTCGCGCTGGATGACGCCACCGAAGAAAATGGATGCATGGGGGTGCTGCCGCGTTGGCACAAGAAGGGGCCGCTGCCACATGTGCACGTGACCGACGACTTCGTGATCGATCCAGACGCTTACGACCCTGGCGGCATGCTGATGGCGCCGGTCAAAGCGGGCGGCGGCCTGTTCTTTCACTCCCTCGCGCCTCATTACACGGCGCCCAATCGATCGAGCCGCTGGCGCCGGGCCATTGCGCTCTCGTATATGTCGGCCCGCTCGACATTCACGGGCGAGGGCCCGGGGCCGGAATACTTTCACGTGCGCGGCGGGACCTTCCCAGCCTGCGTGCGCTAGCTGAACGCTTGTCAGTCGCAGGAAGCAAAAGTGGAGCAACTGCTCCAACCGCACGTGCGCAACTGTACGAGGTTGAAGTTCCGGCCTGACGGTCGCTCACCGGAGCAACGTCTGGCGCGAGCCTGCCGCTGAACGTTGCACGTGATGGGGTGCGAAGTATCATTCGGCCGCATGTCGAGCCAGGTTTCTTGCCGGCGCAATGGGTTCATCGCAACGTCCTGTGCAATTCTTCTTTGGTCGCTGCTTGCGGGTCGGGCGGGGGCGCAAACCGGCGCCGCACTGATCCTCAAGCCTTTTCCCAAAGAACAAGCGTTGGAATCCTCCGCCGAGGGGCTCTTTCTGAATGGCGGCCACACGCAAAGATCGAACGACAGCTTCCAACTCTCCTCATACAACACCGCCGGCCGCATTCGCATTCAACCGGGCGAGCTCACCAGTCCGCGGATCGGCTTCGACTTCTCTTTTCTCGATCTAGACACGAGCAACAGCGCCTTGCCGCGGCAACTCGTCGATCAGTCGATCGCGATCGCCAGGCCCATCGGCAAGTTTGGCGATTGGATCGTGGGCCTCAGCATCGGCGTCGGCTACGCCGGGCCCACGCCCTTCGGCGACGGAAACGCGTGGTACGGCAAGAGCACGCTGGCGGTCTTTCGCGAGCTAAGCGACACCAGCGCCATCGTTTTCGGACTGGACTACGACCGCAACCGCACGTTCCTCCCCGACATTCCGCTGCCGGGTGTCGCCTACACGCGCCGGATCGATCCGACGCTTCTCGTCGTCGTGGGGCTTCCGCTCACTTCCCTGGAGTGGAAGCCGGACGACCGGCTGCGGGTGGAATTGAGCTACTACCCGCTGGATGAGTTCGAGGCCACGGTCGGCTATCGTCTAATCGATCACCTGGAACTCTTCGGAAGCATCCAGCGCTATCGTCACGGCTTTTTCATTGATGGCCTCAACGACAACAAGGATCGGCTGCTCTTCGAGCAGCGCCGCGCCGAGGTGGGGCTCAGCTGGCAGCCGCGCGACCAGTTCCGCTTGAGCGTCGCCGGCGGCTACGCCTGGGGGGGCGAATTCAGCACTGGCTTTGACCAGCGCGAAACACGCCTGGTGGCTGACATCAGCGATGAGCCGTACGTGCGCGCGGCGCTGGAAATGCGTTTCTAATGGAGTCGAACATTGCGGCTCCGTAACTTCCATTCCCCTCGCGGATGGGGCTTCTGGGGAATTCGAATGGGGTCGTTCATTTCACGGTCGATAATCTTCACTCCATGAATGACCCCCCGAGCGAGCACGCGATCGATCTGCGGCAGGTGACCAAAGTCTACCGGGGCCGTATCCACGCGCTGCAGGGGATCGAGATGCGCGTGCGGCGCGGGGAGGTCTTCGGGCTGCTCGGTCCCAACGGCGCCGGCAAGAGCACCCTGGTGAAGATCATGATGACGGTTATCCGTCCGACCCGCGCGGACGGGACGGTGCTGGGCCGCCCTGTCGGCCATAAGCCTACGCTGGCGCGGGTCGGCTACCTGCCGGAGAATCACCGCTACCCGCGCTACCTCACCGGCCGCAAGACGCTCGAATTCTTCGCCGCGTTGGCAAAGGTGGACCGGCGAACCCGCAAGCGGCGCGCTGAACAGATGCTGGAGGTTATCGGCATGCGCGAGGCGGCGGACCGTTCGATCAACGGATACTCCAAGGGGATGATGCAGCGTATCGGGCTTGGGCAGGCGCTGATGAACGATCCGGACCTGATTGTGCTGGACGAGCCCACCGACGGCGTCGACCCTGCCGGGCGGCGCGACATCCGAAATGTCCTCGCTCGCCTGCGCGAGCAGGGAAAGACCGTCTTCCTCAACAGCCATCTGCTGAGCGAGCTGGAGCTGATTTGCGATCACGTGGCGATCCTGGTGGCCGGGCGGGTGGCGCGGCAGGGAACCATGGATCAGCTGACGCTGGCGAAGCAGCGCTACGAGGTCGAGCTGTCTACCGGCGCCGCGCCGCTGCGGACCGGTGTGCTCGAAGCGCTGCCGGAGTGTTTCAACGGTCAAGCTTCTCAAGCAACTGTTTCGGCGATCGCTCCGCTCCCGCTTCCAGGGATGGCGCCGGTGCTGCCGGCGGCGCTGCCGCGCACGCTCGACAAGGGCGCCTTGCCCACCGGGCAGTGGATCGAGCTCGAAGGCTCGGTGCTGCGGCTCGGGACCACTGAGGCAGCCGACGTCCAGCCGGTGCTCGACGCGCTGCGCCGCACGGGACTGACGATCCGGCGCGTGCAGCAGGTGCGACCTTCATTGGAGGATCTGTTCCTGGAAACAATCAGCGCGCCGGCCGCCCCGGCCGACGGCTTCCCGATCGCCCCGCCGCCGGGGGTGCGATGATCCAGACCTGGGCGATCTTCGTCGACGCTTACCGCGAGCTGAATTCCAAGAAAATGTTCTGGCTCGTGCTGATCCTGTCTGCGTTTTTCGTCCTCGGGTTTGCCGCCGTCGGCGTGAAGCAGCACACGCTCATTTTCCTCGGCTACCAAAGCGGTATCCCGATCAGTTCCGAGCCGGCCGAGTTCTACAAATTCTGCTTCAACCTATTGGGCGTGCACTTCTGGCTAACCTGGGCGGCGATGATCCTCGCGCTGGTCTCCACCGCGGGCATATTCCCCGACTTCATGGCCGGCGGTTCGATCGACCTGTTCCTCTCCAAGCCGATCGGCCGCCTGCGGCTCTTTACTACCAAGTATCTCGCGGGGCTGCTGTTCGTTGCGCTGCAGGTCGGTCTGTTCTGCACCGCCAGCTTCTTCGTGATCGGGTTTCGCGGCGGCACGTGGGAACCGGGGTTGTTCCTGGCGATCCCGATTGTGCTGTGCATTTTCAGCTACCTGTATTGCATCATGGTGCTGGTGGGCGTTTTGACTCGATCGACCATCGCCTCAATCCTGCTGACCGTCCTCTTCTGGTTTCTCCTGTTCATCCTGACTTCCGCGGAATCCGGACTGTTGATGTTTCGCATCGCCGGGGATCGACGCTCGACGGTTTTGGAAAGGCAGATCCACGATGCGGACGAGCGAATCGCGACCCTGCAGGCGCGCCCCGATGAGACTGGGGCGCGGCTGCGTCAATACGAAGCCCGCCGAACCGCCCTGCAGCGCGATCTCGCCGAGACGCAGCGGACGGCCAAGCCCATCAACCTGATCCACCGCATCGTGTTCCAGGTAAAGACAGTGCTTCCGAAGACCGCCGACACGCTCAAGCTGCTCGATCGGGCCCTCAGCCAGGTGGCGCAGTTGCCGCCGGTCCCGGAACAGAGCGAGCCCGTCGATCCGCTCTCGGACCAGCGGAATGTCCAGCCGGGAGATCCGGAGGTGATGCGGGAATACTTGCAAGCCGAACAAGGCCGCTCCGTGGCGTGGGTCCTCGGCACCTCGCTGGCTTTCGAAGCCGTGATCGTCGCCTGGGCCGCCTGGCGGTTCTGCCGGCGCGACTTCTGAAGCTTAAATATGACGCATGCTCCTTCCTTTGGCGTGATGTACCACATTACCGGAGGCCCGGAACTGTGGCGGCGCGACTTCGCCGCGCTGGCGCGGGCCGGCTTCGCAAGAGTGGTCCTTGCCGATCCGCGCGCGGATCTGGCGCGGGTGCGGGCAGTGTTGGACGTCGCCGCACAGTTCCCGCTGCGGGCATACTGGGTCGCCTTCAACCCGATGTTTCTCGCTGAGCAGATGCGCGAGCGTCGCGACCCGATGCGCAGGTTCCTCTGCGTCGGCATCGACGGCCAAACGCTCGACTTTTATAACCCCTATTCACCCGCGTGCCGCCGGGCCGTCCTTCAGCCATACCTCGCTGAGACGGCGAAAGCTTTGGGCGACCACCCTGCGCTGGCGGGCTATTTTCTCGATGATTGCATGGATGCGAGTTCGATCATCAGCTACACGGGCGAGGACCAGAGCCGCTTCCGCTCCTACATCAGACAGAGATACGACCGACTCGATGTTCTCTCCCGGCGCTGGGGCATCAAGCTGCGCACGTGGCATGACGTGTCGCCGCCCCGGATCACTCTTACCTGGCGTCCCGCCTGGCGGCGCTGGTGGCAGGATTGGTGCGAAGCGCGGCAGAGCTGGTGGCTGCAGTGGGCGGACGACGTGCTGGCGGCGGTGCGCGGTCGCGGGCGGCTCGAGTGCATCCTCGGCGATGACTGGTACAGCCTGCGGTTTGGCCAGGACGTGACCGGCGGCTTCACGCCCGCCATGGTGCGAAAGTTCGACTCCTTTTCATTCGACTACACTGCCGGTGCACTGTTTCTCGATCGCAAGATGAGCAACCTCGATCGGGATGTGTTGATGGCGCGCGATCTGGCGGAGCGGGCGCCGGTGACAGTATTCCTGCGCGCTGCCGCTGCGGAGAAAGAACCATTCCCGACGGCCAGGTCACTGATCGAGCAGTCGCGCCGATGTTTCAAGGCGGGTGCGGCGGGCATTGACCTTTACATCTACCGTGCGTGGGAAGGGAATTATGCTTACCGGCAATGCCTGGCGAATCATCTGAGGGTGTTCCGGGAGTTTAGCGCGTTCGTGCGATCTCTCGGGGCGGCGCCCGCTGCGGCGACCGCTTGAATGACCTATGCCACGGCTGTAGAAGGACGCCGGAGGCACGGATGTCGGTCGTCAACGACAAGGGGCGCAACAAGGTCCTCGTGAAGATGCTCGACCGGCTGTTCGCCGGGCTGATGAATGGCCCGAGCTTGAACTGCCGGCCGCACTCCAGCCGTCAGCGGATCGATCTGGCGAAACTCTCAGGATTGCAGGACCTCTCACCCGAATCCGCCCTGCGCGCGATCCTTGATGCAGGGGAAGTGAAGCTGACGGCGCGTGTTGTCCCGCCGAAAGATCGCAGCCCTAAGGCAACCCGGAACTCCAAGCGGAATGGCGAACCGGCGCCGAAGGGCAGGGACCACGACGCCGACACCGAGGCGACGGCTTCCAATGGGCAACCAACCCTGCCTGCCGAAGCGCCCGGCGAAGCCGACCTCGCCGAAGCGGCGCGGAACGCAGCCGAACGCGCGTGGGCGGAGCAGCAGGCGCTGTTCAAGAAGCTGCGGATCATTGTCGATGATTCCCGCACTTACGAGCAGGACACCGGGGTGCATGTACTGCAGATCGGCTTCCCGTTGCTGAGCCTTCCTCCGGGATCGCTCGGCGCTGATTCGGGGACCCGGCGCGTGCTGGCACCCGTTGCGCTCATCCCCGTATCGGTGAGCGTGCGGCACGGCCCGGCCTCGACGATTCAAATTGCATCCCGCGGCGAAGGCATCGACCGGGTTGTTCCGAACACGGGCCTGATTGCGTGGCTCGAGCGACAGAGCGGCAAGTCCGCATCAGACATTTTCGCCGACGAGGCGGGTGAAGATCCATGGCGCGAGATCGGCAGCCTGGTGCACTATGTCTGCGATCGTCTGCAGATCAAAGTTCCGGAGCTGTTCGAGAAGATCCCGAAGCGCGCCGCACCGAGCGCGGCATCAAAGATGGGCGAAGCCGATGCTGCCGAAGAGCCAGGGCCCGACAATCCAATTTCGACCGCGGATCAACCCAGGGAGCAGGAAGCGAAGTTTCAGGCGGCGGAGTTGAAGCTGCTATCCGCGCCGCGGTCGGAGGAGACGCCGGACGCGCCAACGATCCTCTGCTCCGCGGTGCTGGGACTCTTCCCGATGGCCAACCAGGGACTCCTGCGCGACATGCAGGCGATGGCGGCGGGCGAGCCCATGGCAGGCCCGGTGAAGAGCTTCGTCGAGGTGGGCGCGAGCTTCGACAAGCCTGCCGAGGCGATCGGCGCGATGCCGGAAAAGGCGGGGGCGCGCAAATCACCGCGGGCGTTTACCGAGGAGCGACTGGTCACCGCGGCCGATCCATGCCAGGCGCGGGCCGTTCGGCTGGCCCGCAACGCTGGGGGATTGGTGGTGCACGGACCGCCGGGCACCGGTAAAAGTCAGACGATCACCAATATCATCGGCGACCATCTCGTCCGCGGCGAAAGAGTGTTGCTCGTGTGCGACAAGCGCACGGCCCTGGACGTCGTCGTGAATCGCCTCGATCACATGGGGCTGCGTGACCTTTGCGCAATTGTGCACGACCCGCAGCGCGATCAGCGCGATCTCTACAAGTCGATCCGCGAGCAGCTGGAAGCGCTGCCGGACGCCGCGACGCAGGGGAAAGCTAAATCCAGGTTGGCGAAGCTCGATTCGGAGCTGCAGTCGATTCATGGGGAGCTCACGCAGTACCACCAGTCACTTTCCCGGCGTGAGTCAGAACACGGCCTCAATTTTCACGAGCTCGTTGCGCAATGGCTCGCGCTGACACCTCCCGAGGCATTGGCGGCGCCGGAGCCGGCGGCGCAGCCAGCTCAGAACGGGCCTGCGAAACATGCGGCTCGCTTGCAGGACTCGATGGCGCTGGAAAACCTGACGCTGGACGAATTGGAGAAGCACTCGAGGCAGGTGCACGACATCCTCCAGCGCGCCGAGGCGGTGAGCTTTGCCACAAACCCGTGGGTGGACAGCGCGGGCACGAGCCTGGCCGATTTCCTGGCTCGTCCCATGGAGCAGGTGCGGGCTTCAATGTCCGAGGCCGCCGCGGCTTCGCGGAACGCCGACGCGACGGCCGATCCCTCCATTCCAGCCTTCGCGCCAGGCAGCGACCTTCGCGCCGAGGGAGCCGCGCGTGGCAACCTTGCTGAGCGGCTGCAGGACGTGTTGACAAAAGTCGGTTCGACTCTGCTCGCACATTGGGCGGGGCAGAGCGCCGACGCGATGGCACGCGCGATCCAGAAGCTGATGGAGGCCGAGCCGTTCTTGCAGACCCTGCGCGCGGGAAGGCCCGACGCGGAGCTCGCACTTACAGCCGAAGCGAATCCGCCTGATGCCGCCCAGATTGGTCCGCGGTTGTCCGCGTTGGCGGCTTATCTGGAGGTCGCGCCCAAGTGGTATGCGTTCGCCGCCTTCGGTAAGAAGTCCGCGGCGGCGGCAGTGCTCAACCGCTACGGACTGACCCTTTCCGTCTCCAATGCTGAACGCGTCAGGACCTTCCTGACAGCGGTGCGCGCGCAGATCATCCTGACCGATTTGAATCGGTCCCTTTTCCGACCCGGACCGGATGCAGTTGCCGCGACGGCGGAGGACCAACTGCTGCAAGCGCTGGAAGGTCATCGCCTGGTGCTTGGGCTGCTTTCGCGGGTGCGATCGGAGAAAGCGTTGCAAGACGTCGCCCGACCTCTGGCGCAAGCCTTGGCCCAACCAACGACGACCGGCGGGTTCATCGGAGGGCTGCGCAAGTCGCCAGCCCGCGCCGACGCGCTGGTGAAACTCGAAGATGCGCTGGGCCTCTCGCGGCTCTTCAGCGCGCCGTGGTTGACGTTGGTAGGCGACCCGTTGCGCGTCGGCAAATCCGCGAGCCGGCACCTGGGTGAGCTCGCCCAGCGCGTCGACACACTGGAAGGAGTGCTGCGCGTGCGCCAGGCGCTGGCGGAGCTGCCGGAGACATTGAGGCCCGCGGTGCAGCAGGGCGTGATGGCCTCTTGGGGGGCTGAGGAAGGCTTGAATGCACTTCGCCGCGAGACGCTGGCGGCGGAGATCGGACGCAGGCTGCGCGCCGATACGCACCTGCAGGGCATCGACGTCAAGCGGCTGGAGTCGAGCTTCAAGCGTTATCGAGAGCTCGAGGCGGCCAAGAAAGAGCTCGTCCGCGATGCGATCCTTCACCGCTGGATCAGCAAGCAGAAAGATCGGCTGCTGGCGACGACCGGTTCGCGGCTCAATGCGGCCGGGGCTGACGTGCGCCGCCGCCTCACGCTGCGCGGCGAGCGCGCGATGCGCCTGCGCCAGGTGATCGCAGTTGGGCAAGCCACCGAAGGCGGAGATCCTCTGTTCGACCTGCGGCCGGTCTGGATGGCGAGCCCTGAAACCGTGGCCCAGGTCTTCCCGCGGGCGCCGATCTTCGACGTGGTCGTCTTCGATGAGGCGTCGCAATGCCGGCTTGAAGAGGCGCTGCCCGTGCTGCTGCGCGGCAAGCGAGTCACGATTGCCGGCGATCCCAGGCAACTCCCGCCAACGAGATTCTTCGAGTCGGCGGTCGCGGTCAACGACGATGAGGAGATCGAGACGGACCAGCAACTCTTCGAAGCGCAGCAGGCCGAGACTGAAGACCTCCTGGGGGCTGCCCTCGGCCTGGACATCCAGCAGTGCTACCTCGACGTGCACTACCGGTCGCGCAATGCCGACCTGATCGGCTTCAGCAACCGGGAGTTTTACGGGTCGCGCCTGCAGCCGCTCCCCGGCCATCCTTCGCGCCGCGCCCGGACCGCGCCGGTCAAGCTGGTTCGCGCGGATGGGGTGTACGACAAGCGCGTGAATGAGAAGGAGGCGGAGCAGGTCTGTCAGATCGTACGCGAGCTGTTGGATCTTCCCGAGTCGCCTTCGATCGGCATTGCCTGCTTCAACCTTCAGCAGCGCGATTTGATCGTGGAAAGGTTGGATGAGCTGGCCGAGCAGGATGAAGGCTTTGGCAAAAAGCTCGAAGCCGCGCGAACGCGAAGAGGCGAGGGCTCATTCGAAGGGCTCTTCGTCAAGAACCTCGAGAACGTGCAGGGCGACGAGCGCGATCACATCATCATCAGCACGACCTATGGCCCCGATCCGAAGGGGAAGTTCTACCGCCGGTTTGGTCCGCTCGGGCGTTTGGGCGGGGGCAGGCGATTGAACGTGCTGGTGACGCGGGCACGCGAGCAGGTCCACGTGGTCACGTCGATTCCAGCGCAAGCGTATCGATCCCTGCCCCCGGTGCCGGCCGGGCAGAGCGCCGGCGGCGCCTGGCTGCTCTTCTCGTATCTGCATTTCGCGGAGACGATGGCGCAGGAGTATGCCCGCCGGCAGGCCGAGGAGGCCTCAGCGGCAGATGCGCAGCATGAAGCACCTGCGCCGAGCGTGCACGTTCATCCGACGCAGGCGCCGTCGGCCTTTGCCGAGGCGCTCGCGCCCAGGCTGGCAGACCAATTCGGACTTGGCAGCGAAGTCCATTGGGGCAACGACGGCTTCTGCGTGGATCTGGCGATTCGTGATCCCTCTCGGACCGATGGCGCAACGGTGGGTGTCCTCTGCGACAGTTCGCGTTTCGCGGCGGCGGACGATCCGATGGAGTGGGACGTATTTCGCAGCGGAATCCTCGAGGGCCAGGGCTGGAAGCTTCACCGGGTCTGGACCCCCCATTTCTTCCGGGACCCGCGCGGGTGCACCCAGGCACTCGTGACCCAGGCCCGCTCAGCAGCATCCGAGGCGAGGACTCAATCTGCCGGGCGTTCATGAACGAAAGCATTACTTCACTACCTCGGTAGTTAGTGATATCATGCGCTCTACCAGGAGCTTCCATGCTGAACAATGAACAACTCAACTCGTTTGAACGCGACGGCTACGTCTCCGGCGGCCCCTTGCTCGAAGCCGACCAGGTCGAGCAGATGCGCGCCGAACTGGATCGCGTGGTCGCGCAGCACGACAAGGGAAGCGGGGAGCAGAACTACATTGGCGACACCGCCGCGTTCGTGCAGCGGCGGGATTGTTTCCTGCAGGTGACCAACCTGCGCGAGCTCAGCGACCCCTTCGGAAAGCTGTCGACGAGCAGGCGGCTCACGTCGGACGTCGAACGCTTGCTCGGGAGCCGGGGCGTTGGAATTTTCGCCGACTCGATGCTCTTCAAGACGGGTCAGAACGCGGGCATGAACGACTGGCACCAGGACGGCCCATCACTCGACATCCTCCGCGATCCGAAGCTGATCACGGCGTGGATCGCGCTGGACGACGTGGGACCGGAAGACGGGCCCGTCTGCTTCGCGCGCGGCTCGCACCGATGGAGCGAGAGCCCCGAAGATGCGCGGCGGCGGCTGGCCGCCATGCTTTCCGCCGATGGAACGACAGTCGATTCGAATCTGCAAAAGTGCCTCGCTCGTCGCGGCGAGGCGCATTTTCATCATGGCCTGACGTGGCACTGTTCCCTGCCGAACCGCAGCGGGCGGCCCCGGCGCGGCTATGCCATCTTCTATTTCCCCGCCGGCGCGCGCTTCGCCGCGAATGGAGATCACTACCTCAAGCAATTTGTCGAATCGGGTGACGGGGAGCCTCTGATGGGTCGCCATTTCCCGGTGCTCGCGGGGTAAAAGCAAGTAGGGCACGATTGCAGCGGCTGGCGCTCGAACAGCAACCCTTTTACCTGCGTTCTTCTCCAGCATGATTCTCGGGGACGAGCCCTCTGTCGAACCGGCGGTGGATTTCCCGGGCGCGTTGAATACGCTTCCTCGTCGCGATGTCAGAAGAATCTTCCGATTCCAAACTCGCCTATGAGCCGCCCGACGTTGAGCGGCCCGCCTCCGCGGCTCCCACCGAACAGCAACTCGAAAAGGAATTGGTCGTCAGCCCCGGCCACGACCCCTACGCGGCACTGCGCCTGCGCGACTATCGGTTCTACTCGCTGGGCTGGCTTATCTCCGTCATTGGTCAGCAGGTGCAGAGCATCGCGGTCGGATGGGACATCTATCACCGGCCGGGGATGAACGAAGCGCGCGGCGCCCTGGCGCTGGGGATGGTCGGGCTGGTGCAGGCGCTGCCGGTGATGGCGCTGGCGCTGCCCGCCGGGCACATCGCCGACCGCTTCGACAAGCGCCGGCTGGTGATGATCAGCCAACTGCTCGCGATGGTCTGCTCGCTGGGACTTGCGCTGCTGTCGTACAAGCAAGGGTCGATCACCCTCATGTACGTGGTGCTCACGCTCAGCGCGATCGCGCAAGCCATCGGCTGGCCCGCCCGGCATTCGCTGCTGCCGCAGGTAGTGCCGCCGGAAGCGTTCAACAATGCGGTCACCTGGAACAGCAGCTTCTTTCATATCGCTTCGATGGTCGGCCCGACGCTGGGCGGCGTGATCGTCCTGGTCAGCCTTCCGCTGGCGTACGTCTTTGACGCGATCTGCGGACTCACCTTCGCCATCTTCCTCCTGCGGCTGCACGTGCGGCCGGCGAAGACATCCGGCGAATCGGCCACCTGGAACAACCTGGTGGCGGGCGTTCGGTTCGTGCGGAAGACGAAGATCATCCTCGCGACGATCACGCTCGATCTCTTTGCGGTGCTGCTTGGCGGGGCGACGTACCTGCTGCCGGTGTTCGCTGAGAAACTAGGAGTAGGGGCGGTCGGTTACGGTTGGCTGAGGGCCTCGCCTGCGATCGGAGCCTTCATCGCGGCCTTGCTCATCGCCCACATGCCCCCGATGAAGCACGCCGGTCGCTCAATGCTGATGTCGGTCGCGGCCTTCGGCGCAGCGACGATTGTCTTCGGCCTCTCCAGATCGTTCGTGCTCTCGTTCGTGATGCTGGCGCTGACGGGGGCGTTCGACAATGTAAGCGTGGTGGTGCGCCATACGCTTGTGCAGATGCTCCCGCCGGAATCGATGCGCGGCCGCGTTGCGGCGGTAAACATCGTCTTCATCGGCGCGTCCAACGAGCTCGGCGGATTGGAATCGGGCGTCACCGCGTGGCTCTTCGGGCCGGTGCTTTCGGTGGTCGGCGGCGGGATTGGAACGCTGCTGGTCGTCGCTGCCGTGGCGCTGATCTGGCCGCAGGTGGTGCGCTTCGGCTCATTGAAGGACGCCAGACCCATCGAGGAAGCCGAGGAACTGGCGCCCGCCGCTTCGGTGTAAGGACACGGCACGAATGCGCTCGCCTTTCGCTTCTATGCAGGTGCCGCTGTCGATGTCTCCGCCAACCCCTCGATCAACTCGCACGTTCGCTCGAGCCAGTCATTGTCCCTGAACCGCGCCGCGACCGCCTTGGCGTTGCGTCCAGTCTCCGGTGAAAACAGCAGCGCCGTCAACGCATCGGCCACCTGCGCCGGTTCATAATCAGCCAGGCGGATTGTCTTCGCCACACCCAGCTTCACCGCGCGGGCGCCGTTGTCGAACTGATCGTGCCCCATCGGCATGATGAGCTGGGGAACGCCGCAAGCAAGCGCCTGCGCCGTGGTGCCGATGCCGCCGTGGTGAACCAGGGCCGCGCAGCGCGGGAGCAGTTCGCTGAACGGCGCATACTCGACATGAACGACGCCCGGCGGCAGAGATGGCGGCAAATGTTCGCGATGCCGCGTTAGCAACAGCCCGCGCCGTCCCATGCGGCGGCATGCTTCCGCGGAAGCTTCGAAGAACTTCTTCCCCAGCCACATCGCGGAGCCCGGGGTGAAGGCAATCGGCGGCTCGCCTTCATCCAGGACGCGGCGCAAGTCTTCCGAGAGCGGCTCGAAGCCTCTCTCGTCATAGAGTGGAAAGCCCGTCAGCCGCGTCTGCGGCGGCCAGTCGGGCTGGGGCGGGCCGTACCAATCAGGGAACAAGCCGATCACGCGCTGCGGCGAGTGCCACCAGTCGCGCAAGATCCCTCGCACCGGGGTCAGACCCAGTTCGGCTCGGACTGCATTGAGCGGGCCTCCCGTGAGCCGGTCGATGACGAGCAGATCGACGGCGCTCCAGAGGAATCTCTGGATGGGTCTTGGCATCCAACTCGGCAGCGTCATGCCAGACAGCACCGGCGGCTGATAGACACTGCGGAAGACTGAGGGCGCCAAATGCACGGTCGCCAGCGGCAGTCCAAGTTTCTCCTGCGCGAGCCGTGCGCCCAGCGCCAGGCTCGAGCCTGCCACCACGGTCTCCCCCGGCCGGTTTTCAGCGGCCACGATGTCATACATCGGGCGCAGCATCGGTTGCAGGCCGAGGCGGAAGACGACTTCAAACCCGCGCGTTGGGTGCCACAGGTCCGGGTTCGTCGCCAGCGACCGATACGATTCGGCGGTGCCAAGGGGAACGAATCGAAGGTCCTCGCGGCGGATCAGCGATTCGAAGTGCGGGTTGGCGACGATCGATACCTGGTGCCCGCGCGCGCGGAGCGCGGCGCCGATGCCGACGAAAGGGTGCACGTCGCCATGACTGCCGATCGCGAGAAGAAGCACGTGCACGCGAGGTCTCTGTTGGGCCCTTGATCCCGGCAGTGCTGTAACGGCTCGGTCTGCCGACTGCAAGGCCGAAGGTCAATGATGTACCGACCTGGGCTACATGAACACGAGCGGAAGCGGCAGGCGCGATTGAACGCCCTGCGAAGCGTCCGCTATGATGCGGGCATGAAGCAAAGAGTCTTTGGAAATACGCGGACGAAGGTCTCGGAAGTGGGCCTCGGTTGCTGGCAGCTCGGCGGCGCGGACTGGGGGGACGTGTCCGATGAGCAGGCGCTGGGGACGTTGCAGGCGGCTGTCGATACCGGCGTGAATTTTTTTGACACGGCTGACGTCTACGGCCTGGGGCGCAGCGAGACGCTGATCGGCAAGTTCCTCAAGGCGCGCAAAGGCGCCCGCATCTTCGTCGCGACGAAGCTCGGCCGGTTTCCGGAGCCGGGCGGGGCAGCCAATTTCCTGCCTGCGACGTTCCGGTCGCACACGGAGGCGTCGCTGAAGCGGCTGGGCGTGGAGGCGCTGGACCTGCAGCAATTGCACTGCATTCCCACCGACCAATTGCGCCGCGGCGAAGTCTTCGACTGGCTGCACACCCTGCAGCGCGAGGGGAAGATCAAGCACTACGGCGCGAGCGTCGAATCGATGGAAGAAGCGATGCTCTGCCTGCAGCACAAGGGCATCACCTCGCTGCAGATCATCTTCAACATCTTCCGCCAGAAACCGATCACGGAGCTGTTCGACAAGGTGCGGCGCCAGGGCGTCGGGCTGATCGTGCGGCTGCCGCTGGCGAGCGGATTGCTGGCGGGAAAGTACCAGCGCAACACGAGCTTCGGAGCCAAGGACCACCGGAATTACAACCGGGACGGACAGGCGTTCAACGTGGGGGAGACGTTCGCGGGTCTGCCTTTCGAAACCGGCGTCGAGCTGGCGGATGCGCTCAAGCCGCTTGTGCCGAACGGGATGGAGATGACGCAGATGGCGCTTCGATGGTGCCTCGACCACGACGCGGTGAGCACGATCATTCCCGGGGCCCGCGACGAGCGGCAGGCCCGATCGAACGCGCTGCCTAGCGACCTGCCTCCGCTGAGCGATGCGCTGCACGAGAAGCTGCGGACGTTCTATCTCGACCGCGTCGCCGCCCACATTCGCGGGCCATATTGACGAAACGCACTGTAGCTCTACACGCCTTCTGGCGTTCATCAGACGTAAACCAGCGCTGCGGATCGATCGTTCAGCCCGCCTGCCTCTCGGTAGAATTTGATAACGCTTTCGCCCCCTCATGGCGCGCTGTAATTCGTTGTTTTATCAGACGCTGGAAGAAATCTGTCGCGCGGCCAGTCGCACGTTGCGGGCGCCGAACGAGGGCCCTAAATTGACCCTCGTCTGGGCGGTTGCTAATAAGG
>JBBRCX010000027.1:0-47499 GCA_038204465.1 Tepidisphaerales bacterium
GTCGGGTCCGGGTTTGTCGTCGTCAGCTTCCTTCAGATTCCACCTCACGATGGACACCCTTGCCTGGACGGACGGTTCCGATCCCCTCGGTCCGCAGAGGACTTGCACCTCCTGAACATGTGACATGCCTGGCGCACAAAAGACCGGGCAGCCTAAGCCGCCCGGTCACTTGAATCGGTCAAGTGTCTCTTCGTCCGGTCAAGGCTTTTAGGCCTTGCGACGACGCATCGCCAGTGCCGCGCCGCCGATGGCCAACAGGCCAGCGGTTGCAGGCTCAGGAACAACCGTCGACGAAATGGTCGACTGCATGTTAAACGGCACGAACACTGTCGCCGAACCGCCGCCAGGACCAACAATCTGCTCGATGCCGGGGGTCGTGGTGCCGGGATCGCCCGGGTCGGCCGGGAGGCTGCTGAGGAACACCGAGAACCCGAAGCCCGGGCTCACGTAGCCGGCCGGGTTGTTGTCGCGGTAAGCGAAGATGAAGTCCGACGGCAACGTGATGTTAGTGAAGTCGAAGCAGACCGACTGCTCCGTGTTACGGGTGCTGCCACCACCGTTGTAGTTGCTGCCCGTGAAGACCACGCTGCTGTTGTACGCGGTGGCGAACGCCGGACCGGTGGCAACGCCGCCCGGGGCGTTGAACAGGTCGAGCTGCAGGGATGGGGTGTACGTCGCCGGATCGTACGTGAAGAACCCGAAGTCGATGCAGATCTGCACCAGGTCTTCCGTATCCGGGCCAGGCAGGTGGACAAATTCGCCGTATTCGTACGCGGCGTTACCGGACTGCTGAACGAAAGCATTCGTCCCCGCCGGACCCGGATCGACGCGGAACAGTTCCGTCGTCACACCAAAAGACTGTTGCCCGGCCAGCGCCAGTGCGCCAGTGGCCAAGGCTCCCACACCAAGCTTATTCATCATTTCTCCTCTTGAGAAAAAAAAGGATTTCAGCGCCCCCCGCACGAGAGGCACAACTAATTGCAAAGTTTGCGTCGGCGACGAGCGAAGATGGGCGACCCTGCGCCAACCAGCCCGAAAAAATGAATCTGGGACGAGTCGGCTAGAGAACGACTCGCGCCCACACTACCAAGGGAGTATACGGGCGGAGGCGAGGCATGCAAGAAGTCAAGGTGCAAAATTTCCCTTTTTTTGTCGCCTTAGTTTAGTAGTGCAATCATTTGCCGATGGCTCGTCCGTTTTACGTACTCGCCGCCACGTTACTGCTGTTCAGTCTGCTCCTGGGCTGGCTACCAAGCAGCACCTGAGAGAACGGCCCCGGCAGTCAAGCCAGCACCCGGCAAAGCCGCGAAGGACGAAAATGACGCGAACGAATGTCCAGACCCCCGTCTCCATCGCTCCGATACCGCTTCCACACCCGACGTGCCTGACGCACGCTTAGCCCCAGCAGCCTCGCCGCCTTGATCTGCTTGTCCCGCACACGCGTCATCAACTCCAGACGCAACCGCTCCTCCACGCTCATGGTTAGCGCTCCCATTCGTCGCGTCTACACGAGACCCAGGGGTGACACTTTCTATTCGACGACTTCGTTGATCTTCGCCGCTCCGGCCTTAGCCCCCGCCGCTCCCAATCATGTCCGCCTGCGGCTCGGTCATTCTTCGCGCGTCCATCGCCTTCTCCAGCTCTTGCGGCGCCAGCAGTTTCTTTTCCGCCGCGACCTGCCGCACCGTCTTCCCCGTCTTGAAGCTCTCCCTGGCGACCTCGGCGGCTTTGTCGTAGCCGATGATCGGGGCCAGGCTCGTGCACATCGCAAGGCTCTGCTCGACCAGCGACTCGCAGCGCTCGCGGTTCACCTCGATGCCCGCGGCGCAGCGGTCCGCAAAAACACGCGCCGCCCGGCTCAGCAGCTCGATCGATTGCAGGATGTTGTAAGCCATCACCGGCATCATCACGTTGAGCTCGAACGTGCTCCCCATCGCGCCGCCCCACGTCACCGCCGCATCATTGCCCACCACCTGTGCCGCGACCTGCAACACCATCTCGCTCATCACCGGGTTCACCTTCCCCGGCATGATCGAGCTGCCCGGCTGCGCCGACGGGACGCTGATCTCGCCGATCCCGCACCGCGGCCCGCTCGAAAGCCAGCGGATGTCGTTGGCGATTTTGCTCAAGCTCACCGCCACGGTCTTCAGCAGCCCGCTCGCCTCGACAATGCCGTCCTTCGCCGCCTGCGCTTCGAAATGGTTCTTCGCTTCCACAAACGCGATGCCCGTCTCCTTCGCGATCAGCTCGACCGCGCGCCGGGCGAACTCAGGATGTGAATTGATGCCGGTGCCGACCGCCGTTCCCCCCAGCGGCAGCTCCCGCAGCGCTTCGATCGCCCGCTTGCCGCGCTCGGCCGAGAGCCGTGCCTGCGCCGCATACCCCGACAGCTCCTGCCCCACGCGAATCGGGGTCGCATCCTGCAGGTGCGTGCGCCCGATCTTCACAACCTCATCAAACTCCTCCGTCTTCTTCTCCAGCGTCTGGGCGAGATGCAGCAGGGCCGGAATCAGCGACTCCTTGATCGCCACCGCCGCCGATACGTGCATCGCCGTCGGAATCACGTCGTTCGAGCTCTGCTCCATGTTCACGTGATCGTTCGGATGGATCGGGTCCTTGCCCCCCCGCTTCCCCGTCGCGATCTCATTCGCCCGCGCCGCGATCACCTCGTTCGTGTTCATGTTCGTCGAGGTGCCCGAGCCCGTCTGGAAGATGTCCACAATGAACTGCGGATCGAGCTTCCCGTCGATCACCTCCCGCGCCGCCTGCTGCACCAGCGACAGCTTTTTCTGATCCAGCAATCCGAGCGCGGAGTTCACCGCCGCCGCCGCCCACTTGATCAGCCCCATCGCCGCGATGAACCGCTGGCTGAAGCGCAGGTCGGAAATAGGAAAGTTCTCCACCGCCCGCCCCGTTTGCGCCCCGTAATAAGCGTCGGCCGGGATCTTCATCTCGCCCATCGAGTCTTTTTCGGTGCGGAATGATTCTGACATGTGTACTTCTCCTGTGAGCCGCGTAAGCAAGGTGACCCGCGCGGATTATTCTGCGCGGAGCAGCGGCGGGCAACCCGGCTTCGACACAGGTTACGATGAGCCGGACACAGCGCGCGTCAATTCGAACGATCGGATGCGGCGACCGCAACCGCCTCATCATTCTGCTTGTCCGCCCCGTGTGGCACCTGAAGCCTATGGGCGTCTCGAATAGCGTTCCTGCCCCGCGCGCTGCCGTAGGCTCCAATCGCAGAGAAGCAGAACCACAGCAAGCCGGACTCCAGCACCCAGAGCACCTTCAGGGACTTGAAGTAGGGATAGCGATAGGTCTGGTCATAGTCCGCACCCGGCAGCATCGGGTGCCAATAGTCCAACAAGCCCCTGAACGGCTCGAACAAGTCGCTGGACGGCCAAAGAACAAGAATAACGCCCAGTATGGAGACGGCTGACGCCCCCATGAGTTGTACCTTCCACGCTGCCGAAGCATTCCGGTTGTTGATCCGGAGAAACGCGTATTGAGCTGCTGCAGCGAGCAGAAGCGACGCTGCGAGAAATGCAAATGGGTCTGGGTCTCGCGCGAACGCAAGCAGGCAAATGAGCAAGGCGAAGGCAATGAAGCCGAAAAACGGCACAAAGACGAGCACTACAGTCTGAATCAGGGGCTTCAGCGCAGACCACAGGTGCGGATTCAGACGGCTCTCGTAGTCAAGAACCACAGGCGCGTCAGATGTCGGCGGTGAGATGCTCTCGCGATTCGCGCTGCTGATCATGCTTGGAACTCCAACGCCGTCGCATCAACATCAGGAACGACTATTATATCGCGCAATGCGCCACGACATTTCGCTGAAACGCGCCCTCCCCGCACCTTACATCGCGCTTGCGGTGCTCTTCTTCCTCATGCCGGCCGCACTTACTGCAGGCGAGCCGCAGACGGCTCCGACCACCGCGCCCTCCGAGCCGCCGCCGGCCGACAAGATCTCAGTAACTCAGCAGCAGATCGCGATCGGTGACAGAACGCTGCGCTACAGCGCGACCGCCGGCACTCTGCTGATGAAGGACGAGGCGGGCAAGCCCAAGGCGGATGTGTTCTTCACCGCTTACGAAGTTCAGCCGCCCGCGGATGCCGCGGCGCGGCCGATCACCTTCGTGTTCAACGGAGGTCCGGGCGCCGCGTCGGTTTGGCTTCATCTCGGGACGGTGGGGCCCCGGCGCGTGAAGCTCGATGAAGTCGGTCACGCGCCCGCGCCGCCCTACGCGCTGGTCGACAATCCCGACACCTGGCTCGACGCAACGGATCTGGTTTTCATCGACCCTGTCGGCACCGGCTTCAGCCGCCCCGCGGCCGGGGAAAAGACCGAGCAGTTTTATGGCGTGGAGGAAGATATTCAGTGGGTCGCCGATTTCATCCGCCTGTACACCACGCGCTATAACCGCTGGCCCTCGCCAAAATTCCTCGCCGGTGAAAGCTACGGCACCACGCGCGCCGCGGGCCTCTCAGAGTTCCTGCTCGACCGCTACGGCATCGGATTGAATGGCATCGTGTTGATTTCCTCCGTGCTGGATTTCCAGACCATCTCGTTCGGCCAGGGCAACGACCTCCCCTACGTAATGTACCTTCCCAGCTACGCGGCGATCGCCTGGTATCACCGCAAGCTGCCCGAAGACCTTCAGGCAGACCTCCCCAAAACGCTCAAGCAAGTCGAGCAATGGGCGGTCCGCGACTATGCCTCCGCGCTCCTCCGGGGCGACTCCCTTTCAGCCGACGAGGCCGCGGAAATCAACAAACGGCTCGCGCGCTACACCGGCCTGGATCTTTCACTGGTGCGGAAAAGCCGGATGCGCATCGATCCCGGCGTCTTCCGCAAGGCGCTGCTCGAGGGGTCGCGGCAGGTGCTGGGACGCTTCGATGCCCGCCTCACCGGTTACGACCCCGAGCCGCTCTCGCGAAATCCCGACTACGACCCCAGCTTGTCTCCCTTCCTCGCGGCCTACAGCGCGACGCTCAACGACTATGTCCGCCGCTCGCTCAAATTCGAGAGCGATCTGCCCTACGAAGCCCTCTCCGGAAAAGTCCAGCCATGGAACTTCGGCCGCTCCGGGACCGGCTATCTCAACGTCGCGGAAAACCTGCGCGGCGCGATGCTCAAAAACCCCAGCCTCAAGGTGTTGTTCGCCTGCGGCTACTACGACCTCGCCACCCCCTACCTCGCGACCCGCTACACGATCGACCACCTGAACGTCGGCGACACGATGCGCGGCAATGTGAGCCAGACCTTCTATGACGGTGGTCACATGATGTATCACCACGCCGCGTCCGCGAAAAAACTCCATGATGATGCTGTGGCCTTCATCCGCGGCGCGGCCGAAAAGCCCAGGTCCTAGCGCCAGCCTCCCACGCTCGATATTTCAGGACAGTGCACGCGCCGCGGCTTCAATTGCGCCATGCCGCGATTTCGGCGCATGCGCCCGATCCGCGCCAGACCGGCTCATTTTTTCTCGCTCGATCCTGACCTTTTTCTGAATCCGTTCCCTTCGCGCGACGATGCGTAGGTTGTCGCTTCTCGCCGCCGCGACCCCAGCCAGGGGGCCGCGACCAAGCCGACCGCCGTTCAGAAACCGTAGTCCGTTTCCGTCTGGAAGGCGGGACGAAGGGAGCCGTAATGAGCCGTATCAACACCCAGCCGTTATCCACTAAGCCGATTGCGCTCGCCGCCGCCGCACGCGCCGTCGTCGAGCCGATGGAGTCGCGCCTGCTGATGGCCGCGGGAATCCCGCGCTTCGATCACGTCGTGGTCGTCGTCGAGGAGAACCACGCGCAGAGCCAGATCATCGGTTCCGGCGATGCGCCCTATTTCGATAGCCTCTCCGCGAGCGGAGCGGCGTTCACCAACTCGCACGGCATCACTCACCCGAGCCAGCCGAACTATCTCGCGCTCTTCTCCGGCTCCACCCAGGGCGTGACCGACAACAGCACGCCTGCACGAATGACCAAGCCCAACCTCGGCGGCGAGTTGCTCGGCGCTGGCCTCACCTTTGGCGGCTACTCACAGGGGCTTCCCTCGGTTGGTTTCGACGGCGATCAATCCGGCGCCTACCGCCGCAAGCACAATCCCTGGGCCAACTTCACCGACATCCCCGCCTCGGCCAACATGCCGATGACCTCTTTCCCCAGTGATTTCAGCAAGCTGCCGAACGTCAGCTTCGTCGTCCCCGATCAGAACAATGACATGCACGACGGCAGCGTGGCGCAGGGCGATACCTGGCTCCGCAGCAATCTCGATGGCTACGCGCAGTGGGCCAAGACGCACAACAGCCTGCTCATCGTGACCTTCGACGAAGACGATGGCTCCTCCGGCAACAAGGTCGCCACCATCTTGTACGGCACCAATGTGAAGACGGGCCAGTACAGCGAGAACATCAACCACTACAACGTCCTGCGCACCCTGGAGGACATGTACGATCTGCCGTACGCCGGGCAAAGCGCAACCGCCACGCCGATCACTGACGTCTGGCTCAGCACCGCAACCCCCGCGCCCACCCCGGCGCCGACCCCGACTCCGGCGCCGACTCCTGCACCGACCCCGGCGCCAACACCCGCTCCGGCCCCAACACCGACGCCGCAGCCTCAGCCACTTCCCGCGCTCACGCAGCTCCGACTGGTGAACGCCGACAACAACCAGACCATCATGACGCTGTCGAACGGCTTCTCGATCGACCGCGCAACCCTTCCCGCGCACGTCAGCATCGTCGCCGACACCACCCCGGTCGTCCGTCACGTGCAGTTTAATCTCGACGGCGTGATCCACATGGAGAACTTCGCGCCCTTCGCCATCGAGGGCGACAACAACGGCGCGCTGAATCCATGGACGCCGCCAGTGGGTTCACACACGCTTCTGGTCTCGCCCGCGGCGGCTGAGTTGTCCGCGGCGCAGCCCAGTATGCGCGTGAAGCTCGACTTCACCGTGACCGACAGTCGCATTGGCAATCCGGTCCCGGCGCCTACCCCGGTGCCGACGCCGACTCCAGTGCCGGTCCCCGCGCCTGAGCCCACGCCGGCCCCTGCGCCGACACCCGCTCCAACTCCCGAAGCGCCCGCGCCGCAGCCGACGCCTACGCCTGTCCAGACGCCTACGCCTGTCCCGACGCCCCCGAAGCAGCCGCGGCGTCGCCGGGTCCACAGCCGCCGGCCGTACGTCGTCTCTCGACCGCCCGAGTTCGGCCACATGGCCGCCATGGGCCTCATGGTTCGCCCCTGGTACTAATTGAAGTTGATTCTGCAGGAGATCAAGCAGGACAGGCGCCCGCGCCTGTCCTGCTTCGTTTGATAAACCTGCGCCCCACGGCTCGACTCTCCGCTAACCGCTCCCTTCCGGCTCACCCGCGCCCTCCGCTTGAGAGTCCTCCCCGCTCACGCTCCCAGCCGAAACCTTCAGCGCCCGGATCGCCAGGAACATCGGGATCTGTTTGCGCGCCGTATTCTCCGCGGCCGCTCGCGGGCCGCTCGTGCTGCTCTTGTGGCTCGGCCATTCTTCCATCGCGTCGATCAGCAGTCCCGCGTTACGAAGGCTCTTCACGTACGCTTCCAGCGGCTTGTGGAAGGTCCAGGTGTATACGTCGGGCGATTTTCCCGGATGCGTCACGATCGGCGTCTTGCGCGGAAGAAGGTACCGATCGACCCGTCGGTACTGCACCTTCTGTGCCTCGTCCCAACCCCACGACGTCTCCTTCGGACCGCGGAAACACGGGTGCATCATCACCAGCACAAACCGCCCGCCGCTGCGCAGGACCCGGCTGACGCTCTTGAAGACCGGGCCGATCGGGTGAATGTTCTGAATTGCCAGAACACACGCCCCCATGTCGAAACGGTCCGCGGGAAGAAATGAGAGCTCCCGCGCATCGCCGACGTGATAGCGGATCTCAGCCGGCCCGCGCTGCCGGGCCGCCCTGATCAGCGACTCGGCGGCGTCGACACCGATCGCCTCGACTTTCCGCTCCTGAAGCAGCCGGCAGAGCACCCCCTGTCCGCAAGCCACATCCACCGCTCCCTCGCCGGCGCGGGGCGCCAGCAGTCGCATCACCCCAGGCAGCACAACCTCGCGGTGGTATTCGCTTCCCTCGTCCCCAACCAGCCGGTCATACCACTCGCCCACCTCCGACCAATCCGTGTGCGGGCCCGATGGCCCAGAGTCCTGCGGCTGACGTCGCGTGCGAGGTTTCATACCGCGAATGATTTAGGGGCGCGACACGCAGTGCAACGCCGCGTGACCTGTTTCCCGCAACGTGAGGTGCCGGAGTTCGGTGGGGTTCGGGAACTGCCAGCGGAGCCAACTTTTGCACCTGAACTCCACAAATTGTCACCCAGCACCTGGCAATTCGCTTCGCGTCCTCAGTCTCAGAGGGTTCCATTCGCGGCAAGGACAATGCTTCTTTCCGCTATTTATGAGCCCTTTGCCGCGGATGAGCCCGCCATCGCGCGCCATGCCCAATCTCCTTCCGGCACGTGCGTTGCGGCCGGCACCAACGCGCCGGCAGCGTGTCGGCACATTTCGAAACCCTGGAAAGGAGCTCCCCGCCATGAAATACATCACCATCGCCGCACTGAGCCTGTGCAGCTTTGTCCTCAGCGCCTGTAACACCGAGCCGGCGCCCCCGCCCCGTGAGCGCGAAGCAATGAAGACCGACGTGAACGCCGCCCTGAAACACATGGAGGCGAAGGACGATTCCCTGCGCGATTTCCTCAATCGCGCTTACGGCTACGCGATCTTCCCCGAGATTGGAAAGGGCGCGCTCGTCGTGGGAGGCGCTTACGGACGCGGCGAAGTCTATCGCGGCAACCAACTCATCGGTTACGCCGAGATCAAGGCCGGCTCCGTCGGTCTGCAGGCCGGCGGCGAGACCTTCAGCGAGCTGCTCGTCTTCGGCGACGAGAAGACCTTCAACGATTTCACCAACGGGAAGTTCAGCTTCTCCGCCAACGCCGCGGCCGTCCTGGTGAAGGCCGGCGCCGGCGCGAAAGCGCAATTCGATAACGGCGTCGCGGTCTTCATCCACCCACGCGGCGGCGCGATGGTAGACCTCTCCATCGCCGGCCAGCAGTTCAACTTCCGGCCCCTCTCCGGCGGCCGAATCAACGAGCCCGACACGCGGCCCGCGCAGCCGTGATCGTGCGCTAGGAATTTCGCGAATACGTGCAGCGGGTGGGACGATGCAAGTCGTCCCACCCGCTGATTCTTTTCTGGGTGACGACGCGGCCGGCATGCCACGCGCAGCGGTACCCCGCGAGCATGGCAAGCCGGCTGCCCCGCCCGCCTCTCACTGCCGAAGCTGCATTTCAGGGGCTCGCGGGGGGCCGCCCCCGCGATGGCATTTCAACCGAAAGAACAATCTCCACCCGAAGCGAATCATCTCCCCGCCCGCGCAAGTTTCATGACCCAACACGCAGAATCAATCTCCCGACAGCGAGACCGGCGCAAGGGACAATGCACCTACAGCAACGATGCCCAGAAGCCGGCTCCCCATCGGCCTCGGCTAACTTCCGACGAACCGTGCGCGCCAATTCCTGGCGTAGTCGATACATCCCCCCTGCGTTTGAAGTTGCCGCTCTCGCCACTATAAACGGGCGATGGACAAGTTGCGGTTGATCCAGTGCGGCGTGGGCGGGTTTGGCGGGCCCTGGCTCAAGCAGCACGCCAGCCAATCCCCCGACTTCGACCTCGTCGCAATCGTCGACGTCTCACCCGCCGCCCTCAAAGATGCCGGCGACGCCGTCGGACTGCCGGTCGAGCGGCGCTTCGCGACGCTGGAGATCGCGCTCGACAAAACTCCCGCCGAGGCAATCGTCACGGTCACTCCGCCGGCCGTCCACGTGCAGCATGCCCGGCTCGCCTTCGCCCGCGGGCTTCATGTCATGACCGAGAAGCCGATCGCCGACACCATGGAAAACGCTCGCGAGATGGTCAGGCTCGCGAAAGAATTCAAACGCCAGTTGCTCGTCAGCCAGAACTACCGGTTCCGCCCCGCGATTCAGCAGCTCAAGCGCCTCCTGGCGGAGAAGACCGCCGGCGAATTTGGACACGGTCACATCGACTTCTACATTCCCGCCGACTTCACCGGCAGTTTTCGCGAAACCATGAAGTACCCGTTGCTCGTCGACATGGCGATCCATCATCTCGACATGGTCCGCTGCATCACCGGGCGAAACATCACAAGGGTCACGGCGCAGACGTTCAACCCCGCCTGGTCGTGGTATCAGCACCATGCCGGGCTGAAGATGCTGATGGAGCTGGACAACCCCGGCGGCCCGCCGCTGCCGCTCAGCTACAGCGGCGACTGGAGCGCCCACGGCCGCAATACCAGCTGGAACGGAAACTGGCGCCTGCAGTGCGCTTCGGGATCGCTGCACCTCGACCTCGACCAGATCACTCTCGTGCGCAATGAACGGTGGGGAAAGAACCCGACGAGCGAAGTGATCGAGCCGACGCCCCTGCCGCGTCACGAGCAGGTCCAGACGCTGCACGATTTCGCCCAGGCCATCCGCACCGCGGCGCCTGCCGAGACCAGCGGCCAGGACAACATCTGGAGCTTCGCCGCCGTCATGGCCGCCGTGCGCAGCGCCGAAGAAAGACGCTCGGTAAACGTCGCCGAATTGGTGAGCGGATAAGCTTCATCACCGCGACACAAGCTCGCGCAATTGCCCGGCGATCTCGGGGGAAGGGGTTGTCCACCCTTATTCGTCGCGCGCCGCGGGCGCCCTCGGTTCACGCTCCGCTGCCGGACGCGTCGCGGGCGCGGTGGTTGCCGCCTCAGCGGGCCCCGGACCGAACAGCTTCGGGTCCAGCTTCTCCGGCTTTCCCTCCGTCAGCTTGTCGATCAGGTCCTCGATGCGCTTGCGCAGGACCAGTTCTTTCGCGTTTTCAAAACTGTTGGGCTGGCGCTTCTGCAACTGGATGATGTGATACCCGTACGACGATTTCACCGGCTGGCTGATCTCGTTCAACTTTAATCCGTAAGCGGTCTTCTCGAACGCCGGATCCATTCGGTAGCGCCCAAAAATCCCCAGGCCGCCCCCGTTCGCCGCCGACATCTGGTCGTCCGACTGCGTCTTCGCAACCTGGGCGAAGTCTTCGCCGCTCGCCAGGCGCTTGCGGACCTCATCCGCTTTGGCCTTCGCCTGCGCGTCGCTCAGTGGCTGTTTCGGGTCGCGCGGATCCTGCGGCGGAACGGTTGACACCAGGATGTGCCGCGCCTCCAACTCGTCAAAGTAGTCCTTGTGCTCGTCGAAATACTTCTTGCTGCCTTCCACGTCGTCGCGGATCGAGCGGACCAGCGCGCCGGTCAGGATCTGGTCCCGATCGTACTTCAGCTGCAGGTCGAGCTGGTTCTTCGTCTCCTCCTGCTCATCGAGCCGTCGCCGCGCCGCTTCCGCGGCCAGCACTTTGCCTTTGAGCAAATCGCCCATCACCTGCCGGCGCAACTCCGGCTGGCCTTGCACCTGCGCCTGCGCCTGGGGCGGAAGGTTCCTCATGAACCGGTCATATTCTCCAACCGTCACCGTAACATCGCCCGCGCTGCCAATCACCGTCCGCGGGTCAGGCTGCGTTGCCGCGCTGCTCGGCCCCGTCGAAGCCCGTTCCTTCGCCGCGGGTATCTCGCGAGCCGGTTCCTGCGCCGCAACCCGCTCCGTCAATACCAGCGTCCCCATCGCGCCCCCCGCCACCAGCACTATCGCCCATCGCACGATTCTTTTGTTCAAACGCTGCTCCTGTCTGTCCGGCCGACTGTATACGAAGAATCCGGCGCCGCAAAGGTGATCGCGCCCACGCCCCTCCACGCCCCTCGACGCGCCGCTTGATCGGCCCGATGCACAAAAACTTTCGCAAAAACTGACGCATACCTTACTCACCCCGCGCGACTCATAGTGGGCTTTGCAGGGCTTTCGTGGGCTTTCGTGGACCTGCCGACTGGCCTCATGCGCCGAACCCTGTCCCATGACCTCAATTTCGTGGGCACCCGGTCGGGCATGGGGTCATGCCGACCTTGGCGCCGAAATGCACCGCCGCCCTGCGGCCCTGCGGCCCTGCGGCCCTCGAGGCGGTTTTACCGATCATCTCTTCACATCTCAAAGGGCTTCGCGGAGGAAGACCATCGCTTATTCATTCTATATTCTTTAGAATAGAAGTCAAGCGGTGTTTTCTTGCGAGCTGGAAGGAGCAGCGCTACGCCGAAACCGGTGCGCAGCCGACATCAGCCACTGGTGACGACAGCGGGCATCGAACGGGGTGACATGGTTGTTGCTGGCGGCGCGTCGGAACATCGCCGGGGTCCGAGCGTCAAAGCGTCATGAAGCGACTTCTGATTCTTCTCGGAATTGCTGCGGCATCCATTGCGGTGGGCGCGAGACTTTGGGATAGCGAGCAACGCGTGAATGCACGTCTGTCCGAGCTGGAGAACATCGTCGTTGGTCAGCGCAAAACATTGGACTCGTTATCCAACACAGACCCGGAGGACACCCCAAAACTCATGTTGATGCTTCGCGCGCTGGAGTCGGAATGGGTGGGAAGTCATTACTCTCCACTACAGGCTCGGCTTACCTGCGAGGCCGACGTCGTTCCCCCGCGGCACCCGATCCGTCTGTTGGCGGAAGTGCGAAACTCCAGCAACCAGCAACAAACGGTCAGCGAAATGCGGCTTCATGCAGGGAGTATCAAGCTGTACCTCGGCAGCAACCTGCTCAAATACCTGGGTCCGTGGAAGTCCATGCAGCCACCGCGGCCCGTTACCCTGGCGCCCGGCCGGATCATGCGTGCCTGGTTGGTCGTGGACTCTGGCCACTATGCGGAACTCAATAGCCCCGGCCAGTTTTCCGTGGAGTGGGCTTATGGCTCCATCGCCGATGCCGGCACCGTGACTTGGTTCGGAAGCTTGCCGCCGCTGCACGTGTCATGGAAACAGGAATGAAGCGGCGACTTCGTGCCGTGAGGTTTCAAACTGAACCACTACCCTGTTACGCTGCCGCGGTGGGGTACAATCCGACGATGCAACGCGTCTTCGCCTCGGTTTTGATCGTGAGCTGGGCGCTGTGGTTGGGCGGAATCGGCACTTTATTCCTCGCGGCAACGACGCTCTTTGCCGCGTTCCCCGATGACCGGCAAATCGCGGGAACCGCCGCGAGCGCGATCTTCCGGGGCTTCGACCGCTATCAATTGCTCCTCGCGGCGGTCCTGCTGCTGGCGACGTTCGGCTCATACGTCTACCGCCGAACCAGGCTGCGGACATTCCTCTTCTGCCTCTTCGCCTTTGCCACGCTCAACGCGGTCGTGAGCGCGGCCGTCATCACGCCGCGCATCGAAACGCTGCGCCAGACCGGAGTGACAGCGACGCCCCAGTTCCGCCGGCTGCACGGAAGCTCGATGCTCGTGTACGTCACGCAGGCCGCGGCACTGCTGCTCGCAGGGCTGATGCTGCCTTCCGTATTCCGTGAGCCATTGCCCGAGGCGACGCATGGACCCGACCGCTGACCGTCTGGCGGGATCGGTTCACGTTGCCTTTCGCGCCACCTCGAACAGCTTGAGCAACTCTTCAGGCGAGAAAGTTTCCGGCCGCCGCGCCCCGTCAAACCGGGCGGCCTCCAACATTTGATCGGAATCGTAGCCCGCCTGCGCGAGCGCCCTGCGCAGCGTTTTTCGCCTAAACGAAAACAGCGCGTGGACGAACGAACCAAATCCGCCAACGCGCGGTCCCAGCCGATCGTCTCGAACCATCGTCACCAGCGCCGAGTCGATCTTCGGCGAAGGCCAGAACGCCTGCGGCGGGAGCGTCCGCAACACCCGCACCCGCGCCAGCATCTGCGCCATCACCGAGAGCGAGCCATACGCATCGGAGCCGGCCGCGGCCCGAAGGCGGTCGGCCACCTCCTTCTGAACCGTGAACGCCAGCCGTTCCGCGCCCGCGATCAACATCTCGATCACCAGCGGCGAAGCGATGTTGTAGGGAAGATTGGCGACCAGCTTCACCCGCCGGCCGTTTGACGACGCCTCTCGCATCGCCGACAGCAGATCGGGATTCAGCGCGTGCTTGCCGGCCAGGGCATCGCCTTCGATCAAACTGAAACCCGCGCGATCCGCAAACCGCTCGCGCAGCAGCGCCGAAAGACCGCGGTCGATCTCCACCGCCAGCACGCCTCCCGCGCGCTCCAGCAACTCTTCGGTCAACGTGCCGGTCCCCGGACCCACCTCGATCGCCAGATCGCTGCGATCCAGCTCCCCCGCCTCGGCGACGACCCGAACGAGGTTAGCGTCGATCATGAAGTTCTGCCCGAACCGATGCCGCGGCTCGCTTCCCGCCTGCTCCAGCAACGCCTGAATCTGGTGCTTGGTCTGCGCCATCCGCATAGACAGTAGACGCGGACGCACGCCCTTGGAATCGAGCTCGTACAGCTGACCCGATTTGCCAGGATGCGCACCGCTGCACGTCGCCCAAACTCGAATCGGAGGCACCAATGGACTTTCCGCTTTCCCCGTCGCGCTCCAACCCTAAAATGCACGCCATGAAATCCTACGATGTCATTCGCCAGGCAGTGGACGAACCCGGAGTGAAGGCGGTGGCGGCCGCGCTGAAGGTCTCCCCGGCGCTGGTCTACAAATGGTGCGAGCCGCCCGCCGAGGCCGACGATCCCGATGGCAGCGGCGCCAAGAACCCGCTCGACCGCGTCCGCGAAATGTACGAGCTCACCAAGGACATCCGCCTCGTGCGCTGGCTCTGCAACCAGGCCGACGGGTTCTTCGTATCCAATCCCGTTTCATCGCTGCGCAAGACCCTGGACGAAGCGATCTTCAGCGAGACCCGCAGCATGGTGCGCGACTTCAGCGAATTGCTCGATGCCGTCACCGAATCGGTTGAGGATGAGCCGGGCATCGATGCCGACGAAGCCGACGCGATCCGTCAGAAGTGGGAGGACCTCAAGGCCTGCGTCGAGCGCTTCGTCATCGCCTGCGAAAAAGGCCACTACGGCCCGCGGAAATAACCGACGCAGCCGAACGAGGCTCCGGTTTCCCGCACCCGGCTACTCCGCCGCCATGCCCCGCGTCGCCGGCCCGGTGCTCGGGCGCGTGGAGAGCGACTGCATGATCTTCTCGCTCCACGCGTCGCTGGCCTGAGCGGCGTTGCGATATTTGCCCGCGGCGATTTCAGCCGTCAGGTCCTGAATGATTCGCGCCTGCACGATCACGTCGGCGACGCGCTGATCGACGATCTTCGCATCCGCCCCCTTGGCCAGGCTCGACACCGGCAGCCGCCACGCCTCATCCACGCGCTTCAGAACGAATGCCGCGGATGGGTCGGCGCCGTACGAGACGGTCGCCTGATCGTCCTTGATCGTGACCTGCGCCGCGTCGATCCGCTGCAGGGCGGCGACGGGCGATGGGTCGCTCGTGCCGACCAGGTCTTTCGCGCCGATCTCCCCGAAGGCCTTGATCGACTCCTTCTTCATCGCGGCCTGCGCCGCCGCCATCTCCGCCATCGCCGTAACCATCCGCTGTTCGTCCGCGCTGGCCGCGTAAAGGACGGCGCTCATGGCCGCCACGTTCCCATCCTCCATCGCCGCGGCCAACGACTTCAGCGCTGCCTTCGGAGTCGATCGGTCCGGCAAATCGAACGGTGTGGTGCTTTGTGTGGTCGCCGCGAAACCTGTCGTTCTCTGCGTCGTGGCCGCGATCTGTGTGGTCGCGGTCTCATGCGTATCAGGAATGCTCCGGGAAGTCTGAGCCGGCGCGGCGGCAACGCTCGTCACAAGCCCAATCGCGATGATGGCAAGGCGCATCGTTTCTCCTCGTTCATTTGAACAGAACGAGGACCCAACGCAAAACCCGCCGCTCGCGCCGATCAGCCGTGCGCAGAGCTATCATCAATCCGGTGCGCAGCACTCTCTCCACCCTCCTCGCGACTACATCGATGCTGCTCTGCGCGGCGACGCTGGTGCTTTGGATGAGAAGTTATCGGACCTGCGACGTGCTGCTTCGCCCTGTAAAACTTGGCGATTACTTCTGCATCACCTCCGAGCAGGGCGTCTTTACCTTCGAGGTTGAAGCAAAGCAGTCCGGCGTCCCGAAGCCCGGCTGGGTCTATTTCGACACCGCCCTCCCGCGACGGTGGCCCAGGCCCGGAGGAATCCTCGGCTTCGACCTCTACCACGGCGCAAACCGCCACTACGTCTTCCTCCCGACAACCGCCTATCGCGGCGCCGCCGTTCCCCACTGGTTCGCGACGATCACCTTCGCCCTTTGCCCGGCCGCCAATTTCCTCTACTGGCGCCGCCGCTTCATCAGACGACGCCGCGACGCCAACGGATTGTGCCCATCCTGCGGCTACGACCTGCGCGCCTCCCACACCCGCTGCCCAGAATGCGGCGCCACCACCCAGAAGCGCAACCCGCAAGCGGCCACCAAGTAGCACGGGCGTCCCCGCCCGTGCAGACGGCCCAAAAATAAGTAGGACACATCCCCCGCATCACAATCCGTCACCCGACGTCCCTCCCAAGCCTCCTCACTGAAGGACCGCCGAAGCTGCATTTCAGGGGGTGCGGGGGAAAAGTCCCCCGCGTTTGCATTTCATGAGTCAGCAGCCAGGGCCGGAGCGAGATACCTCAACGTCTGCTTACCCCTCCGTGACCCAACGCGCCCGCCAACCTCAAGCCACGAAAGTCCACCCCTGCGCATTGGAACATCTAAAAACGAAGGCGCCGGCGACGCTACCTGGCGCGACTCCGCAGGAACTCAGCAATCAACCCACCCCCGAAGTTGTACACCCTCCCCCCGATGTGTATGATTCGCACCCCGAGTTTTCGCCGGAACCGCCGCCCCGGCCCTTGCTTATACGAGGTTACCGATGTCACTGGATCGCAGTCTGAAAAGCGCCAATTCGCTCATCCGTCACCGCAATGTGCTGACGCGCGACGAGCGGCTCCTGAAGCTCAAGGAGGAGGAAAAGTGGACCGACGCCAGGAGCGTGTTCGGGCTCCCGAAGGTGGCCCACCGCAAGGCGACGGTGGCCAAGGCTGAGAAAGAAGAGGCCGCAGCCGACGCGGCGCTGGGCACGACCCCCGCAGGCACCGTCGCCGCTCCCGCCACCGGCGCAGCACCGACCAAGGGCGCGGCACCGGCCAAAGGCGCAGCCGCCAAGGGCGCCGCCCCGGCAGCCGCAGCCGCCCCCGCGAAAGGCACGGCGCCCGCCAAGGGCGCTCCCGCGGGCAAGGGCGCTCCCGCCGCCAAGGCCGCCGCACCCGCCAAGGGCAAGAAGTAACTCGAGCCTCCTCCCATGCGATCCGTGGGCGACTACATTTCCCAGCGCGCCCTCGGCGTGGACGCCTCCGGCATCCGCAAGGTCTTCGACCTCGCGGCGAAGATGAAGGACCCGATCAATCTCTCGATCGGGCTCCCCGACTTCGACGTGCCCGACGTCGCCAAGGCCGCCGCCGTCGACGCCATTCAGTCCGGCCACAACCGCTACACCCAAACCCAGGGCATTGCGCCGCTGCTGCAACGCCTCCGCAAAGACGTTTCCGCGGAACTCGGCCGCGACGTGGGCGAGATGCTCGTCACCAGCGGCGTCAGCGGCGGACTGTTCCTCGCGATCCTCGCGATCATCGATCCCGGCGACGAGGCGATTTTCCTCGACCCCTATTTCGTAATGTACAAGCACCTGCTCACGCTTGCCGGAGGAAAGTCGCTCATCGTCGACAGCTACCCTGACTTCCGCTTCCACGCCGAGCGCGTCGAGAAGGCAATCACGCCGCGGACCAAGCTGCTCATCCTCAACTCCCCAAGCAATCCCACCGGCGTGGTGATGAACGAGGCTGAGGTCCGGGCGGCGGTGGAACTGGCGCGAAAGCACGATCTGCTCCTGCTCTCGGATGAGATCTACCAGCCGTTCCTCTACGACAGCGCCAAGCTGCCCAGCCCCGCCAAGCTTTATGAGAGAACGATCCTGCTGCGCGGGTTCTCCAAGAGCCACGCGATGACCGGCTGGCGGTTGGGCTACGCCGCAGGCCCCGCGGAGATCATCGCGCAGATGACCAAATTGCAGCAGTACACGTTCGTCTGCGCCCCCTCGCCTCTTCAATACGCCGCGCTACAAGCCCTCGACGTGAAGATGGACGACGCCGTCAACGCCTACCGCCGCAAGCGCGACATGGTCGTCGACAAACTCTCGAGGAAATTCCAGGTCGTCAAACCCGGCGGCGCCTTCTACGTCTTCCCCCAGGCCCCCGCCGGAATGACCGCAAGCGATTTCGTCGCCCGGGCGATCGAGAACAACATCCTGATCATCCCCGGCAACGTCTTCTCCGAGCGCGACACCCATTTCCGGATCAGCTACGCAACGACCGACGAGAAACTCGCTAAGGGATGTGACGTGCTTTGCTCGCTCGCATAGGTTTCATGAAGGCGCCGAAAGTCATCATGTTGAAACTCCCCTGGCTGTCCGTGGTCTGCGCGCTCCTGCTGGCGGGGGGACTCACCACTGGAAATCGTTGGTCAACTCAGACACAGCCGGCAGCGACGGGACACCCGATGGAAATCGACAAGGCTTATCTGCAGGCGCCGAAGACCTATCCCGCCCCCGCTTTCGAGGCCCCGGACGTGAAGGCGATGTTCTATGACGGGCCGGTCTGGAAGGGTAAGCCCACTCGCGTGTTCGCATGGTACGCCATCCCCGACGTCAAGCCGGGCGAGAAAGTGCCCGCGATGGTGCTGGTGCATGGCGGAGGCGGCACGGCGTTTCCGGATTGGGTGCGCATGTGGGCGGCCCGAGGCTACGCCGCGATCTCGATGGACGTATGCGGCTGCGTCCCGCGCGGAACGCAGATGAACTGGCAGCGGCACCCCGCCGGCGGCCCCGAGGGTTGGGGCGGGTTCTACCAGTTGGATTGGGATGAACACGACCAGTGGACCTACCAGGCAGTCAGCGATGTCGTGCTCGCCAACTCGCTCGTGCGCTCCTGGCCGCAGGTCGACCCCGACCGCGTGGGCGTGACCGGCGTCTCCTGGGGCGGCTACCTCACGTCCATCGTCTCCGCGCTGGACGAGCGTTTCCGCTTCGCCATCCCGGTCTACGGCTGCGGGTTCCTCACCGATAACTCAGCGTGGGTCCGCCAGGACTTTCAGGAGATGGCGCCAAAAGACGTCGCCCGCTGGGCGTCGATGTGGGACCCTTCGCAATACCTGCCGCGCACAAAAATGCCGATGCTCTGGCTCACCGGCACCAACGATTTCGCCTACCCCCTCGACTCGCTGCAGAAGTCCTATCGGTTGCCCAAAGGCCCCCGAACCCTCTCGATCACGGTGCGCATGCTGCATCAGCACACCGGACGCAGCGAGGATGCGCCCGAGATCCTCGCCTTCGCCGACAGCTTCCTGCGCGCTGGCAAGCCCCTGGCGAAGATCGTCGACCAGGGCCGTCGCGGCGAGCAGGCGTGGGCGAGTTACACTTCGGATCGGCCCATCGCCAAGGCCGAGCTGAACTTCACCAACGATTTGGGCGACTGGGAAGCGCGCGACTGGCAGACGATTCCCGCCGATGTTCGAGCGAATCAGCATGAAGTGAGCGCGAACCTGCCCGCCACCGCCAGGGTGTGTTACTTCAACCTGATCGACGACCGCGGTTTGATCGTCAGCACCGAGCACGTTGAAACCGCCGAGGGTAAGATCGACGGGAAATGAGCACGACTTCCCCCTGGCAGCAGGTCCTGCCCAACGTTTATCGCTTCACGGACAGCTGCAACGTCTACGCGGTGGGCGGCTCGCAAGGCGTGTTGATCGTCGATGCCGGCACCGGCCGATGGCTCGATCACCGCAGCGACTTGCCGGCGCCCCCGGTTGCCCTGCTTTGCACGCACTATTTCCGTGACCATTCCGCCGGCGCGGCTCTGGCCGCACGGCGAGGCATTCCGGTTTACGTCCCCGAGGGTGAGCGCGAGCTCTTCGCCGACCCGCTGTTTCATTTCCAGCGCCGCGAGACCTACATCATCTATGACAATCTCTGGGACCTGTTCGCGCCGATCGAGCCGATCCCCATCCGCGGCGTCCTGCGCGACTACGAGAGGCTCCGCCTGGCCGGGCTCGACATCGAGGTCGTTCCGCTGCCGGGCGTCTCCGTGACCCAGAGTGGTTTCGCGATCACCATTCCCGGTCAAGCGCAGCCGCTCCTCTTCTGCGGCGAGGCGATCCATTCCCCCGGCCGCCTCGCGCGGCTTGCGCCCCTGCAATACAACTACAACGACCTGGGCGGCGCCGCCAACTGCTACCACTCCGCCCAGGTGCTGCGCGATCGAACGCCGGACGCGCTGCTGCCCAGCCTCGGCGAGCCCATGCTCACCGGCGTCGACTCCGCGCTGGAGAAGCTTCAAAACAACCTGCGCGTCCTGTGCAAGGACCGGCCGGGCATGACGGCGCAGTTCGACGCCGTCCACGCCGACGATCTCGAGAAAGTCACCGATCACGTCTGGCGCAGCACCAGGTCCAACAGTTGGAACTGGTTCCTCATCAGCGAATCCGGCAAGGCCCTAGCGCTGGATTACGGGTACCTCTGGGCTTCGATGTCGGTTCCCTATGCGCTCTGCCGCCCTTACACGAGGCGGGCCCTGCTTCACGGATTCACCGGGTTGAAGCAGCGCTTCGGAATCGAGCGCATCGATACCGTCCTGGTCAGCCATTACCACGACGACCATGTATGCGGAATCCCGGTGCTTCAGCGCTTGCACGGAACCAAATGCTGGGCGGCGGAAAACTTCGCCGATCTGCTCGAGCGCCCGGACGCCCACGCGTTCCCCTGCGATTGGCCGGAGCCGATCCGGGTCGACCGCCGCCTGCCGCTTGATGAGCCGTTCCAATGGGAGGAGTACACCTTCCGCCTCCACCCGATGAATGGACACACACGCTTCAGCGCGCTCATCGGCTTCGAGGCGGACGGGAAGCGGTTCGCCCATACCGGCGATCAGTACTTTTTCCAGAAACCGTTTGACGCGGGTTTCCAAGACAACGTGTTATCGCAGAATCACGTCTACCGAAACGGCGCGCTGCTCGACGGCTACCAGGCGAGCGCGGCGTGGATGCTCGACTGGCGGCCCGACATCGTGCTGAGTGGCCACCAGCCGGCGATGCACACCGATGAAGCGTTCTTCCGCATGGTGGACGAGTGGGGCCGCGAATACCGCAAGCTGCACGAGATGATCATGCCCCTTGGCGACTCCGACACTCACTTCAACCTCGACAGCTGGGGCGGATGGATCTGGCCCTACCGCACCCACTTAAAGGAGCCGTGGCCCGTGAAGCTGAAGGTCACTATCCGCAATCCGTTCCCGCGCAGCGCAACCCTGGAGGTAAAGTTGGTCGGCCCGACCGGCTGGTCCGCCACCGCCGCCCGCCTCCCCGCGCCGCCCCGCGCCGAAGTAACCTGCGAGCTGACCATCACTCCCGCCGGGCCCTGCCGGCGTCAACCCTTCGCCGTCGAGCTGATCGCCGACGGCCAACCCTTCGGCCAGGTCGCCGAAGCGCTGATGACAGTCGGCGGCGCGGATTTTTGATTCCGGGCTCTGCCGGCCACCACTCTGAACGCCGAACGCGGGTCGACGCGGAGTCGGCTTGACGCGCAGCGGCTTGTGCAGCAAGACAGCGGCCATGGACCGCTCGAACAGAACGCGGGTAAGACCCGCGATTCCCAGGATCGCCTCCGACCCGCAAGCGTCGGTTCAGCGGAACAAGCCTTTCGGCCGCCTCGCGCCCCGCGAGGTGCTCGCGCTGCCGGTCGAGAAGATCGACCCACAAATCCGCATCGCCCACCGTATCCGCGGCGCGATCAACGTCCCGGAACGAATCATCTTCGATCACGAAATCGTGCTCATCGTCGCCGGCGAGGGCGAATTGGAGATCGGAGGGGAGCGGGTGCAGTTTGCCGCCCATCACCTCTTGTTCATCCAGCCCTTCAAGCCGCACACGTTTCGCTCCGATGAGCGGTGCGATCACGTCGCGGTGCATTTCGATTTCGCGCCCGGCGTCCCGGCGCTGGGGCGCGACCCGCGCCGTCGCAAGCCGTATGAGGTCCGGCTGTCGCAGGGACTGGCTATTCCCGCGCATGTGATTCTCTCAGCCGCCGTCAAAGTGGGGCCCGCTCTGTTGGAACTGGTGCGCGTGACCGAGCAAGCCGCGCCCGCCGCGGGCTTACAGGCCAAGGCCCTGTTGCTCGAAGCGCTCGTCGGACTGTTCCGCATCAATCGCGAGACCGGAGCGTCCCAGCCCGGCGCCGACCATCGCAACCGCGTGCGCGTGGAGCGGGCGGTGAAGTTCATCGACGAACATTTTGCCCAGCCGCTCGATGCCCGCGACCTGGCTCGCGCCGCGGGGCTGAGCCCGAGCCACTTCACCCGCCTGTTCCGCGAATGGGCCGGTTATTCTCCCGTCGAATATCTGCGGCACGTGCGCGTGGGAAAGGCCCGGGCCCTGCTCGCCGACGTCGATCTCTCGATCAAGGAAGTCGCCGCCCGGGCGGGATTTGAGGATGCCTACCATTTCAGCAAGGTATTCCACCAGATCGACGGCCTGCCGCCTTCGGCATATCGCGAAATCCTCCTGGCTGGGCGCACGCCCACGCGCGTTTTTGACAGCAAATGATTTGCGGCGACATTGGCCGCGAATGCGCAACCTGCAAGAATTGTGCAGTCCACAACGGCCTTCGGGCGCACACTCGCAAACCATCGGAGTAATCCATGCTTTCTGCTGCGGAAGTTGCCAGGTTCAAAGAGGACGGGTTTCTGCTCGGCGGGCGCGTGCTGAGCGACGATCAGGTCGAGGCCCTGCGCACAGAGATGCAGCGCGTCATCGACGACCAGAAAAAACCGGACGTCCCCCAGCCCGTCCGCATCGCCAACCTCGCCGGCGGCGAAGCCACGCCCATCTGGCAGATCGTGAACATCTGGCAGGCGAGCCCGCCCTTCCACCAGCTCATGTTCAACAAAAAGGTGATCGAAGAGGTCGCCCAGCTCACCGATGCGAATCAGCTTCGCGTCTGGCACGACCAGGTCCAGTACAAGCCGTCCGAGACAGGCGGCTTCCTCCCCTGGCACCAGGACTCGCCCTACTGGCCGACGCTCGCCCCCAAGGACGTGATGGTGACCGCGTGGGTCGCGCTGGACGACGTCGATGACAGCAACGGGGCCATGCGGATGATGCCCGGGAGCTACAAGTGGGGCGACTCCATCGAATTCATTCACACCATCAAGGACTTCTACAATCCGCCGGCCGATTTTAATGGCCGCCCGCTCGAACCCCGGATTTGCCCCGTCCCCAGGGGGCACGTTCACTTCCACCACGCCCTGACGTGGCACGGATCTGCCGCCAACAAGAGCGGCCGCCCCCGCCGGGCGATCGCGCTCCATTACATCACCGAGCGCTGCAGGTACGTCGCCGCCGGCGAGCATCCCATGAAGCCGTTCATTCACGTCGCTGACGGCGAGATGCTGCAGGGCGACGTTTTCCCGCTGGTGTGGGAGAAGCAATCCAGGGGGCAACTGGCCCACGCATAAGTTATATTTGGCCGCTGCGGACGGCCGATTCACCAGTTGGGAGCAAACATGCTTTCGGCAGCAGAAGTCGCACAGTTCAAATCAAACGGATTTCTTCTCGGCGGCCGAGTGCTCAGTGACGAGCACGTCGCTGAATTGCAGGAGGAGATGCAGCGCGTGATCCGCGATCATGGGCGCGCGGACGTCCCCCAGCCGGTGCAGCTCGTCAACCTCTTTGGCAACGCCGACGCGCCGATCTGGCAGATCGTCAACATCTTTCATGCCAGCGAGCCATTCCGCCGGCTCATGTACAGCCCGAAGGTGATCGAGGAGATCGCCCAGATGACCGATGCGAACCAACTGCGCATCTGGCACGATCAAATCCAGTACAAGCCCTCCGGCAAGGGCGGCCACAGTCAGTGGCATCAGGACGCGCCGTATTGGTCCACTTTGACGCCGAATGACGTGATGGTGACCGCCTGGATCGCGCTGGATGATGTCGACGAGTCGAACGGCTGCATGCGCATGATGCCCGGCACCCACAAGCTGGGCGACCAGATCGAGTATCTGCACAAGATCAAAGACTTCTACAATCCGCCGACGGAATTCGACGGCCGCAACTTCGAGGTCCGCCTCTGCCCCGTCCCTAAAGGCCACGTCCACTATCACCACTCACTCACGTGGCATGGCTCGGGCGAGAACAAGAGCGACCGCCCGCGCCGGGCCATCGCGCTGCACTACATGACGGAGAAGTGCAGGTACGCCGCCGCCGGCCACCACCCGATGAAGCCCTACATCCACGTCGCCGACGGCGAGATGCTCCAGGGCGACGCGTTCCCCCTCGTATGGGAAAAGCAGCGCAAAGTGGAACTCGCCTCCACGTAACACGGGCGTCTCGCCCGTGCCGAAACCTCGCCATCATTGAACTCACCGAACTGGCCGTCCCGCCCCGGTGTAACACCGGCGGCCACCCGCCGTCCCGCCCGTGCTGACAGTAGCACGGGGCGTCTCGCCCGTGTTTTCCCGCTGCTCTGCCGGTTTCCTCTTCGCTCCTCACTTATCGATTCGCATCCGCTCCCGCGTCCATCACCGTGGCAGGGAACACTTCTTCAAAGTTGTACCCCGACTCCCCGTGCTGGCTCAGGTCCAGCCCATCGTATTCGTCTGATTCTTTTACGCGCAGCCCGCACACGACATCGACGGCCTTGAGCAGAATGAAAGACGCGACCCCCGCCAGCACCCAGGTGATCAGGGTGGCGATGAGCTGATTCAGGAACTGCCGGCCATTGCCCTCAACCAGCCCCGACTTGCCATTGATCGCGGTGACCGCAAAGACGCCGGTAAGCACCGCGCCAACCGTTCCGCCGACTCCATGAACGCCGAAGGCGTCGAGCGAGTCGTCGTAACCAAACCAGTGTTTTAGTTCCGTGGCGCCGAAGAAGCAGACGATGCCGCCCACGAAGCCCATGACCATCGCGTACATCGGCGTGGTGAAGCCGCTCGCGGGCGTGATGACCACCAACCCCGCGACGGCGCCAGAGATGGCGCCCAGCACCGTGGGCTTCCCGCCTTTCACCCATTCCACCAGCATCCAACCCAGCGCCGCCGCCGCCGCGGCGAAATGGGTGCAGACGAACGCGTTGCTCGCCAGCCCGTTGGCGGCCAGCGCGCTGCCGCCGTTGAAGCCAAACCACCCCACCCACAGCAGCGCGGCGCCGATCACGGAGAGCACAACGCTGTGCGGCGGCATCGGCGTGGTGCCGTAGCCGCGCCGCTTCCCCAGCACCAGGGCGCACACCAGCGCGGAAACGCCCGAGCTGATGTGCACGACCGTCCCGCCGGCGAAATCGAGCGCGGGAAAGCGGCCGACCGTGTCGCCTACGCCGATGTTAAAGAGCCCTCCCTTCCCCCAGACCATGTGCGCCATCGGACAGTAGACCACCAGCAGCCACAGGAGCGAAAAGATCAGCATCGCGCTGAACTTCATCCGCTCGGCATACGCGCCGCAGATGAGCGCAGGCGTGATCACCGCGAACATCAATTGGTATACCATCCAGGTGGTGTGCGGGATCGTCGGGGCATATTCGCACGGCGCCGCCGCAACCTCCCGCAGCAACGCGAAGCGGAAACCGCCCACGAACAACGTCCCGGTGTCGAACGCAAGGCTGTACCCAACGACCGCCCACGCAATGGTGACGGCGGCCATCAGAATGAAACTCTGCATCATCGTGGCCAGCACGTTCTTGCGCCGAACCAGTCCGCAGTAGAACAGCGCCAATCCCGGCCCGGTCATCATCAACACCAGCGCCGAGCTGGTCAGCATCCACGCGGTGTCGCCGGAGTTGATCGGGGCGTCGCTGGGTGCAATCTGAACGGGCGTCCCCGCGCTCGCCGCCGCCACGGGCAGGAGCAGCGCGACCAGGAATGGAATTCGCAATCTTCCCCCGGTTACCGGAAAGCCGCGGAGCATGTCTCCTCCGTGTGTGACTCAGTCTGCAACGCTCGCGCGAATGTAACGAGCGGTGCAGGGCATGTCACATTCCTGGCACGCTGGTGACGGCTGGACATTCCGCCCGTGCTTCTCACCGGCCCCGGTCGAAATTGGGGACCTTCAGCTGCGCCCCGCCCTGCAGGGCGCTTTGGTGGGCGATGATCCCCGGGACGGTGTAGGCCAGTGACTCGTAGATATCGATCTTGGGCCGGCGGCCCTCGACCAGGGCGCTGATGAACTCGTGCACCAGGAAGGGATGCGCGCCGTCGTGGCCGCTCCCGTGCCGCAGCGGCTCCGGAAGCATTGTCTTCCACCATTGGGGTTGGTCGTACTGCTCGAAGACCGGAAGCCGGCGGACAAACCCGGCGTCGTCGGTCTCCGTCTGGCTATCCGATGAGCGGATGATTTGGCTGGGCGCGCCATTGGGGTCGGCCATGAAGAAGCTCATCTTGTCGCCGTACCACTGGGCCCGCTCGGTGCCGCGTTCGGCGCCGCGCCACCAGACGGCAACGCGACAACTGTTGCCGCGGTCGGTCTTGAAAAAAGCCGTCTCGTTCCAAAACGGGTTTTGGTAGGCGTTGTCTTTGAGGATCGGATTGTCGTCGCCCCACCCAACGCAGCTGACGGTAGTGAGCCGCTCGCCGGTTACTCCGGTGATGAACGCGGTGCAATGCGTTGGGTAAAGCATCGGCGGAAACCCGTGCCGCCACGTTCTCTGGCCGTGATCGAAAAACAGCTCTTCAAGACCCGGATGGTGGTACTCCGCCTCGGTGAAGAAGAGATTGCCGAACTTCCCCTCCTGGTAAAATTTTCGCGCCGAGATAGCGGCCTGATAGTAATAGCTGGTCTCCGCCATCATGTACGTCATTCCCGTCTTCTCCACGGTGTCGCGCAGCTGCTCGCACTGCTCCAGGCTGATGGCGGCGGGAACGGCGCTGATGACGTGCTTGCCGGCCTTCATGGCCGCGACCGCATGAGGCACGTGCGCGGGCGCGCCGCTGAAGATGGCCACCGCATCGATCTCGCTGTCGGCAAGAAGACCATCGATCGAGTCAAACTGCTTGTCGCATCGGTAGGCGGTGCCGAGATGTTTGCGACGCTCCTCGTTGAGCTCCGCGACGCCCTGCACACAGGAATTCGGATGCTCGTGCCATGGGAAAGCCGGCCCAAACCCCCCGCCAACCACACCGACGCGAACTTTCTTGGCCGTCACTGGTTTCTCACCGTGATTACAATAGCTTCTCGTTTCAGCGAGAGCTCCAAACACCTTTATAACACTCCTGTTCGCGCGGCCTCCGACAGGCAATACTTTTGCCTTCTGTCACTCTATTTAACAAGACTCTCACGTAGACGTTCCTGATAAGATCGCCATTTGATTTCCAACGCAGCAATGCTCGGGCCCTTCGATCCGACTGAAAGTGTCATTCCATCGAACTTCCAATAAACGGTCTCTTTCAAAGAAGGATGGATTTTCACGACCAGAGTTTGAGGTTCTATACCTAAAAGATCCACGTCAAATAGGGTATGCAAATCAGCGCGAAGCAACAGGCCGTTCTCAGGGTGATTATCTTCGTCTCCTCTATACGGATGAATGTGGGCAGCTTCGACGACCTCAAAGACTCCGTACCTTGAGATCATGCATTTGCTACCGTACCGACAAATCAACATTTTTCTGAAGTCAGTTTGACCTTGCCTCTCACGCACTCGCCTATACGCCAACTCTCGGCGGTCATCGTCGCTCGGCTTGTACGGCTCTTGATTGGGCTCTGGCGTCTGTTGTGCTCTTAGCAGCGACAGCGAACGAGCATTACTGGCTCCTCCAACGCTTCCTCTTTTGTGCGGAGAGTGGCTGACCTCGGGAATTATCAAAGTCGCGAGCACGATCTGCGAGTATGCGCTGCTGCTACCGTCCTCACGTTCCATGCGCAAGTAGTAGTTATCGGTAAGGAGGCGCTCAATCAGTTCGTCTTCGGTTTGCACTCTGACTGTATAAATGGATTGATTCGATGCTTCTCCGTGCTTCTCTTGGACGTGAAAGCTTCCGTCCTTATAGCGGCGCGGCACGTCCCGGACTGTTACGCCGTCTTTAATTCTCTCCCGATAGACACGGGGGTGCGTTCTGTCGGCCATTATTGCTTCACTCCCGCAACCTAATCGAAGTCGTCCGGGACCTGGTCGAGGTCGCGGTAGGAGCGGGGTCTGCGGACAGGCTCCGGAAGCACCGGCTCATCTTCGATCAGATGACGGTCCGTCGATCCGGTCCGCGCCACAGGCGGCGGCTCCGCTCGTGGCGCTCGCTCACGCTTTTGGATCGGCTCCGGCTCGGGCGCGCGCTTCGAATCATCTTTCGCCGCGCCCTCCGCAGACGGGGGTTGCGGCTGGCCATTCTCGTCGGGCTTGCGCCGCCCGCGGCCACGCCCGCCACGTCGACGTCGCCTGCGCCGCGGGCCGCCTTCCTCCTCGCCGGCGCCCTGCGGGGTTGCGCTTCTCGGGCCCGCGTTGTAGCTCGTGGTTTGGACGCTCTGCGTGACATGTCCGCCGAACTCGTCGGATTCGATCACGTCTTCTTCCACGATCGATTCCATGTCCGCATCAACCGGCGGCTCGTCTGCCGATCGATCTTCACGTGATTCGTCCTGCTCCCGATCGGAAGAAGGCGAACTCGCCTGCGCTGCGGCGCCTTGAGCCGCATCCTGCTGAGCGCCGCGCCCACGACCGCGTCCGCGACGGCCGCGACGACGCCGGCGCCGGCGCGGCCCGCCCTGCTCGTCGCCTTCACCGTTGTTTGCACGCTCGACCTCGCCCGGCTCCAACGCTGCCTCGGAGGCCGCTTCCGTATCAACGCCCGGAGGCAGCGGCAAAGAATCTTCCTCTGTCTCCGCCGGAGATGCCGCGCCGATCTCCTGCGCGTCATCTTCAAACGCATCGGTCCGATCTTCGATGGAGTCCTGGCTCGGCTCCGAGTCGTAGCGGTCCTCTTCCTCTTCGCGCTGGGGCCCGCCCTGCGCCGATGGCGGGCGCCGGCCTGTGTCTCCACGCTGCCGTCGGTCGTCGAAACGCCCGCCCCGCGCTCCTTGCAGGGGGCGCGGCTGCGGCTTGGTGCTCAACTGCGTGCGATGCGGCAGCGCAGGCAGCGTCATCCCCAGTTCGTCCAGCACGACCAGCCCATCGCGGTTGTCGTAAAGGTCGAGTTTCATCTCGTCGAGCCCGAGCGTGGGCTCCGAACGGATCACCACGCGCTTCTTCGTCCGCTCCTCCAATTCGACAATCTGCTGCCGCCTGCGATTGAGCAGATAAAACGAAACTTCCGGGCAGACAGCCAGCTCCACCCGCGCCACCTTCAGGTCGTTCACCGCTATCGCAAGCCGCCGCATCACGTCCAGGCTCATGCTCTCGTGCGTCTTGACCAGTCCCGCACCCTTGCAGTGCGGGCAATCAAAGTAAATCGATCGCTTCAGAGAAGGCCGCATCCGTTGCCGCGTCATCTCGATGATGCCGAACTGGCTCATCCGCAGCACTTTGGTCTTCGCCCGGTCGTCCTTGAAATTGTCGTGCAGCCGCTCCTCGAGCTCGCGGCGGTGGCGCTCGTAACGCAGGTCGATGAAGTCGCAGATAATCACGCCTCCCAGGTCGCGGAGGCGAAGCTGCCGCGGAATCTCGTCGGCGGCTTCCATGTCGGTCTTGAAGGCGGTCATTTCCGCATCGCTGTGATCGCGGAATTTTCCGCTGTTCACGTCGATCGCGACGATCGCCTCGGTGGAATCGATCACCAGGCTCCCGCCGCTGGGAAGCGGAACATGGCGGCTGTACATCTGCTCGATCTCGCGCTCGATGTTATACTGGTGGAACAGCGGGACCGGCTCTTCGTAGAGATCGACCTTGTTCTTGGCGCGCGGGTTGGCAAGCTTGATCACTTCCTTGATCCGCTTGGCGACTTCCTTGCTGTCGATCACGATTCGATCGACGTCGGCGCTGAACAGGTCGCGCACCGTGCGCGTCACCAGGTCGCCTTCAGTGTAAAGCTCCACCGGCGCGGGCGTGGATTCGCGCTTCTTCTCGAAGTTCTGCCACAGGCGCGTCAGGTAGGTCAGGTCGCGCTGGATCTCCGTCTTGGTCTTGCCCACGCCTGCCGTGCGGATGATGAAGCCGACGTCCTTGGGGGGCTTGAGCGAGTCCAGGATCTGCCGCAGGCGGCGGCGCTCCTCGTCATCCTCGATCTTGCGGCTGACGCCCATCTTGCCCATGCCCGGCATCATCACCAGGATGCGGCCGGGGATGGAAAGGTAGGTGCTGAGCGTGGGGCCCTTGGTCCCGATCCCCTCCTTGATGATCTGCACGACGATGTCGTCGCCGCGCCGCAGGCAGCGCTGGATCGGCGGGCGGTCGCGCCGCGCCATCTTTCGGCCGACCGTCTCCTGGATGTCCTCGCCGCGCCGGCCGAAGTAGGTCGGCATGAGGTCGGAGATGTGCAGAAACCCGTTGCGGCCGAGTCCGAAATCGATGAATGCCGCCTGGATGCTCGGCTCAACGTTGGTGACTCGTCCCTTGTAGATATTCCCGACGTGGCTGGTAGCGCTGGTGCGCTCCATGTAAAGCTCGTCGAGCCGCCCGTCTTCCAGAAGGGCGATGCGGCACTCTTCGCCCTCCGAGACGTTAATCAACATTTCCTTTGCCATTGATGTGCTGGGGAGACACGGAAACAGCAAGGCGCTTCAGGAACGCGCGGGAAAAACGGCCGCCGCACCGGCGCCTGCATTCCCCTTCGCGCCTGTGCCTCAGAGCCTCCGTGCCTTCAACCCATACTCCTCATGTCGTTAAAATGCCTCAGGGATGATCTTCCGCGTCTCCTCACGAAGGAAGTGCATCACCTGTCGTTCGCTGTCAAAGCTCATCACCCGCCGCGCGACTTGTTTCGCATGCTCGAGCGTGGTGGAGCGGATAATCTTTTTTACCTCCGGCACGTCGGGCCCGTTCATGCTGAAGATGTTCAGGCCCAGGCCCAGCAGCAATAGAGTGTACAGGGGGTCGCCGGCCATTTCACCACACACGCTGACGCTGATGCTGTTTCGCGTCCCGGCGCGGATCACGTCGCGCACCAGCCCCAGAACCGAGGGGTGGGCCGGGCAGAACAGCCCGGCAACCCGCTCGTTGGTCCGGTCAACCGCCAGCGTGTACTGCACCAGGTCGTTGGTTCCGATCGAGAAGAAATTGACCTCTTTCGCGAACTGATTGGCCATCAGGGCCGCCGACGGCACCTCAATCATCATTCCAATGGGAATATCGCGGCGGAACTCCACTCCCTCGTCTTCCAGCTCCTCCATCACGTCATTGAGGATCATCCGCGCCTGCCGCAGCTCCATCAGCATACAGATCATGGGGAACATGATCCGCACGTCCCCCAGGACGCTGGCCCGCATGATCGCGCGGAGCTGGCGCTTGAACATCGGGATGTCGTGCAGGCACATGCGGATCGATCGGTCGCCCAGGAACGGGTTGCGCTCGGGATTGACCGCCTTCGACTGCGTGTACTTGTCCGCCCCCAGATCGAGCGTGCGGATCACCAAAGGCCGGCCCTGCAGCCGGCGCATGGCTTCGGCGTAAGCGGCGTAGTGGTCTTCCTCGCTGGGCTCGTGCTCCGAGGCGAGGAAGAGGAACTCGGTGCGGTACAGCCCCACGCCCTGCGCCCCCTGCCGCACCGCGTCGTCGATGTCGTCGGGAAACTCGATGTTGGCCTGGAGGCTGACCGCATAACCGTCCTTCGTCTCCGCCGGAAGGTCGCGAAGCGCGGCAAGCTCCCCTCCCAGCTGGTCGAATCTCCGGCCCGCCTCGCGGTGCTCGACAAGTTGCTCGGCGTCCGGGTTGACGATGACGACGCCCCGGCCGCCGTCGATGATGACCGTGTCTCCCCCGCTAACTTCCGCGGTGATGTTGCCCAATCCCACGACCGCGGGGATGCCCATCGCGCGGGCGACGATGGCCGTATGGCTCGTTCGCCCGCCCACGTCGGTGGCGAAGCCGCGAACGTGCGTCCGGTCGAGCGCCGCGGTTTGCGATGGCAACAGGTCATGAGCGATCACCACCACGTCTTGCGTCAGGTGGGCAAGGTCTTCGTGCTTCTGCCCGATCAACGCGCGAAGCAGCGACTTCTCGATGTCGTGGATGTCTTTCACCCGCTCCGACAGATAACGGTCGCTCATCTCCAGGAACTTGTTGGCGTAGCGCCGCATGACGACGCTGACGCCGTATTCGGCGGTCACCTGCTGGGTCTTGATCTCGGTGGTCATCTGCTTGACGAGGCTCTTGTCCTTCAGCATGCCCAGGTGGAAGTCAAAAATGCCGCCGATTTCCTTGCCGTGCTTGGCGGTGACGCTGTCGCGAAGCTGCGTGAGGTCCACGATGCACCTGGCGACCGCGTCCTGAAGACGCTTGATCTCCTGCGCTATCAGCGACGCATCGATCTGCCGCTTCGGAATGACCAGATCCTCGGCGTCCAGCACGACAGCCGTGCTGATCACCACGCCGGGGGAGACGCCAGTGCCTTTCTTGATCTCCATGTGAAAACGACTGTTATTGACGACGCCGCGAGACGCGTGCCGTGCTGCGGCCGAATCACTCCTCTTCGCCGAACTTTGTCTCGAACAGTTCCACGAGCTTCTCCACGGCGGCGGGCGCGTCGGGCCCGTCCGCGTCGATCCGCAGCGGGGTCCCCTCGACGGCGGCCAGGATGATCATCTGCATGACGCTCTTTCCGTCGGCTTCGCCAGGCTCTTCGCCGCCCTTGTGCACCGTCACCTTGGACTCGAACTGATTGGCGACGTCGACGAATTGCATCGCCGGCCGCGCGTGAAGCCCCAGCTTATTGGAAACGACGATGTCTCGCGAAGCCGTCGGCATGCGTGAAACTTCAGTTCGGCGGTTCGATGCGCGAAGTGGGACGTTGCGCATCGGCCGCCGTTACTTGCCTTGATCGGCCTCGTCGATCAGTTCGGTGACGGCTTGGCGCGACTCGCTCTGCCTCAGGAAACGGCGGAATGTGTCTTTCTGCAGGTTGGTGAAGACGATGTTCATTGCCTGTAAATGCTGCTGCGGCTGGTTTTCCGGCGAGAGCAGCAGCACCACGCTGTAGACCGGCTGGTGGTCGAGCGCGGCGAAATCGATGCCGTTGACGCTTCGTCCGATGGTGCCGGCCATCTGCTTGACCATCGGATGCTTGACGTGCGGCACCGCGACTCCCTTGCCGAAACCCGTTGAGCCGTTCTGCTCCCGTTTCACCAGCGCCGCGACCACGTCGTCCACCGCGCTCTGGGGCATCGCGCCGGCGCAGGCCAACGCGGTGACCAGCTCGCGAATCGCCCCGTCCCGGTCCGAAGCGCTCAGCTCCGCGACGATCGCGTCGGTCACAATGAAATCTCTCAACTTCATGCTCGCAGCGTCCTTCTGCATGAGTAAAGGGCCGGCTCGAATGTCGGGTCGCGCAGCGGTGTGCGGCTGAGGATCAGGTCTCCGTGGGGTGCTTGCGGTTGCGGAACTTCTTCTTGTGCTCGGTGATCTGCCGCTCGAGCTTGTGGACACAGCCATCTACGCAGGCGTACGCGTCGCCTTCATCGTGATGGGCAACGAATACGTCCTTATGCTCGGCATTGACGATCATTTCGACGCGCGTCGTGTCCTTCCCCGCGTCGAACACGACTTCGATCTCCTGGATCAGGTCGTAGTACTTGTTCAGCTTATTGGCTTTCTGCTCCGCATAACTTTTCAACGCGGGCGTAACTTCCATGTGGCGAGAGGAAATGATCACTACCACCGGGTACTCCTTTCCTGCGCCGTCGACGATTGGTCGAAGCGGCGAAAGGTCAATTGTAACGCAAAACGCACAGCCCCGCCGCTCGAACACCTCTTCTACTGCGCCTGACTCGCAGGTGTTGGATTCAATGTCGAGGGCAGCGCACCCAGCGGAGCAGGCGCGACCGCTGGAACGCTCACGCCGCTCGAGAGCATCGACGCTGCCGGCGGCGTGATGACCCCGCCGCTTACCAGCAGGCGCATCGCCTCCTCCACTTTCAGCGGCAGTTCCACCACCGATTCCCGCGGCACCACCACCACGTACCCGCTGAACGCCGTTGGCGAGGAGGGGATGAAGACTGTAACCATCTCCTCTCCGAGCTTGTCACTCAGCGTTTGAAGTCCCGAGCCCGTGACCAGGCCGATCGACCAGATCCCCATCGCATGCGGCTGCACCGCGACCACGCTGGTTGATTGGAATTGCTGCTTGCGCTCGGCGAGCACGAAGTCGGTGACTTGCTTCACGGCGGGATAGATCGCCCGAATGAGCGGAATCCGCATGACCGCCACTTCCGCCAGCCGCCAGATCGTGCGGCCGATCAGGTTGCCCACGAACAGACCGACGACATACACCAGTAAAACCGCGAGCCCCACCCCGATCGCCTGGCGCTGCCATTCAGGCAGCCCAAGGTTCCAATAGTAGCGCACTTCGACCGGCGTCTTGAACGGCACGCGCCCCTGCGCGATCAGGCTGTTCCAGATCCAGACGATGCTGTCGATGAGATGGCGCCCCAGCGACTCCCAGAGAAAATTCCACACCCAGACCAGCAGCCACAGGGTGATCAGGGTCGGCAACAACGCGGCGAGCCCGCGCAGGAAAAAACGCCGGAAATCCTCCGCAAAACCCGCCTTCCGGCGCGGCGCGTTGCGGGGCGGTTTGACGTCGCCTGGATTCACCAGCCACCTTCAATTACAGGCCCCATTCCCATGGTCGCATAAGCCCCAGTGGATGTTCCTCGATTGGATCACGGAACCCCGTCCGCGCACAAGCGCATCACTGCCCGGTTGTTGGCGGCAGCGCGTTGGAATCCAATGCCGGCAGGGTCACGGGGGGCATCCCCGTCCCGGAGTCGTCCGGCTCAGTGGTCGGTGCGGTGGGCGGCGAAATTGGGTTGTTTTCCGGACCGCCCGCAGGCACGCCTGCACCCGTCGTCGGTCCAGTTGCCGGCCGCGTCGCCGGCGGATGTTTCAGCGCTTCGTCCAGCGCGGCGGCATAGCGTCGCACGATCGGCTCCGGGTCTTTCTCCGCTTTTTCAGCAGCAAGCCTCTTGCGCGCCTCGGGGGTCAGCGCGGAGGATGCCACCAGCCCGAGCAGCCGGCTCTCCCAGCTGGCGTCCATCGCCAGCAGGTCGACCGCCTGCGGCTGTTGATCCGGTGCCGAATAGCTGGCCAGGATGAAGCTCGCCCACGATGAGACAGTCGGCACCTCGTCCCCGCGGGCGCGGCTGATGACGTCGAAGAACTCCTGCCCCAGCGGGCGAATCTGGTCTGGTGCTTCAGGCAAAGTAATCTGCCGAAGGTACACGCCCAGCAGCTGCAGATTGCGGAACTTTTCTTCGGGGCTCCCCCCCTCCACGAAATCATAAATCTTCTGCCGGGCCGTCGGCGACGCGACCGGAGTACCCGACCGCGAAATCACCTTGTTGAAACGCACCCGCATTCCGCCCGCGCCGGGACCGAGCGACACTCCCGCGGGAGTCGGATTGGTCATGACCAGTCCGGTGATCTGCGCCGAGCCGGTCGGATTGCCCAGCAGCGCGCGCAGCAGGTCCCCCTGGTCGATGCGTACGATCTGACTCGTCGCCTCGTGGCCCTTAAGCACCACCTGCTTGCTGATTCGGTCGTAAACGAGGCCGGGAAAGGCGACCGCCGGAAGCCCAACCGTCATCGCGTCGAACCAGACGAGCGGCTTGATCAACCCATCGGTCCCGATCGTGATGTCTCCATCGGTGAGGTTCTGCAGCGTAACCTTGGCGAACATCGGCTCGCCATACTTGTGTGCAACCTTCAGCGGCTCGGCCTTCAGCGAGTAGTAGCGATTCGGCTCTTCGAGGATGCGCATCCATCCTTTGGGCATCTTGTTCAGCTCAGCCTGTATCGCCCCAAGGTCGCTCCGCTGGGGTAAGGGCGGGGCCTGGTCGCGCAGCGCGCTCCAGAGCAGCGCGCCGACGAGACCGTGACGATTCTCATCCAACAGCCGCTGGACCGGATCCGTCAGCGCTGGCTGCGTCGACGAGTCGCTCGTCAGGCTCGTGCTCGCTGGTGCACTCGTTCTGGCAGGTGCGCTCCTGCTCGCTGCTCGCTCCACAGTTGGGGTCGCGGGGGCCGTCGTGCCCGTGGTGCTCTGAAGAGTTGCGGGCTGAGATGCCGCTCGGACCGCAGTGACCCGCCCGTCGAGCCGGAGCAGGCCCAGCGCCGCCAGCGGGTCACGATCGGCCGCTTCCGAAAGCGTGCCACGCGCTTCATCCTTCTGTTGGAGCATGAGCGACCAACCCCGCAGACGCGTAAGCGTGACACTCTCCTTGTCGGTCGCCTCCACCAGCGCGATCCATTTCCCCCCGGCGTCGGCGTCGCCGGCGAAGTAAAGCTCGAGCCATGCCAGGTCCGAAGCCGCAGCGACGATCGCCCCTTCAAGCTCAGGGTGCTCGCCTTTTTGCAGGTGCTCCAGCACCTTGCCCGGCTCGATTGGGACCGTGGTCGCGCTGGCCGTTGTCGGCGCGCTCGTCGGGCCGGTCGTCGCAACGGCTTGTCCAACGAGATAGAACTGGTTCATCAGCGCATCGCGCGCCGATGCGACCAGTTTGTCATGCGCGGCTTTGTCTCCGGGCGGCTCGAGAATCAACCGCAGGAACCAACTGTCCGGGTCGTTCGGGCGCGCCTGAATCACTTGATCCGCGAGGTTGCGCGCCGCCTGAAAGTCGCCGGCAATGACCTCGGCGCTTGCCAGGTCGATCGCCGCGGCATGGATTTGCGCGGCGCCCCGGTTTCCCATCTGCCCGTAGACCCGCAACGCGCCGGCGTAAAAGTCGAGCGCGCCGTTCATCAAGCCGACCGATGCCAGAGTGTCACCCAACTCGGACATCGCCGCCGCCTGCGTCGGGTTGGCGCGGAGGATTGCCAGCAGCCCCGCAGTGCGCTCCATCGGGGATCCCTTGCTGGAGATCAACTGGTGCCGAAGCTGGAGCGCTTCGGGGCTGCTTGGGTTGAGCCGCACCGCCTGCTCGACCATGTCGATCGCCTGCCGGTCGGACTTCTGCCGAAGGTACAGCGACGAAAGGTAGGCGGCGTGCGACTTCACTTCATCGGGGATGTTCTTGCGCGAAATCAACTCGCCGAGGTATTTGAGCTGCTCGTCCAGGCTCTGCATCCCGTGAACGTACAGGTCGATCAACTCGATCTGCGCGAAGCGGTCGTCCGGCGCGAGCCGGCGGTAGTCGGTCAGCGCCTTAATTGCCGCCTCGGAGTCGCCCGCCTGCAGCATCGTCTCGGCAAGCAGGCGCGGATAACGGGGCTCGGCGGGGTCGAGTTTGGCCGCCGCCTCGATCAGCGCAGCTCCAACCTTCCAGTCCGTCGTCGTGAGCCCGCTGTTCCGCAGCGTGACCTGCGCCAGCTCCAGAAAATGCTCCGCCAGCGCCTGCTGTCCCGCCTGCTCCGCGGCGCGCTTGGCCGCCGCGGCAGGCGTTTCTCCCGCGGGCGCCGGGGGTGCGGCAAGCGAGCCACTGGATAACGTCGTGAAGACAAAGAGCGGAAGAAGAAACGTGCGAGTGAAGAGCGCGGCGGTCGCCAATGTATGCATCGTGGATCCCTTGGAGCGTGGCAGGATCGGATAAAACTGCCGCGGGTTCAACTGCCGCGACACGTGCCGCTATCTGCCGGCCAACCCGAGCGCGATGGCGCTCACCAGCGCAATGCTCCCGACGAGACCCGCCAAAACCCGAAGCACGTCATCGGAAAGGCGGCGGGGATAGATTCCCCCCACCACGAGCGTGAGCAGGATCGCCTGCGCGCTCGCGGCGGCAGCGATGGCAGCACTGCGGACGGCCCATGCCGCGACGTAAGGGCGAGTCGCATGCTCCGCGACAAGCTCCGCGGCGTGGCGCCAGCCCCAGAGCGAGAGGAAAACCAGCGTGATGGTCGCCAGAGCGCCGAACCAGAATGAAATCGATCGCAAATGAGCCTCGCAATCCGTTGCGGTGAAAAAAGACGCTCCGCTGCCGGTCGCGTCAAATCGAGCGATTGGTCTAATCAGCTATGCGCCCGCCACGGGAACCACGGGGGCCTCCACGCGTCCTTCCCAGAGCCCGCCCAACAGCGGCTTTTCCTCCACGAGTTTCTCGGCGTCGGCCAGCAACTCGGCCCGGCGGCGGAGCCAGTCGACCCAGTCGTTTCGTCCAAGCTTCTGCGCCGCCAGCGCGAGTAACGCCTGGCATCGCGCAGCGCTGGTGGCAGGCATCAGCTCGGCCAGCTGTACCTTGGACATCACCTGCGAAAACATTTGCCCCCAGGCGCCGACGCGCGATTGGTAATCCAGCTGCACCAATTGAAGATTCAAGACCTCGGCCAGCGACAGCCGGTGACGATACAAACCCTGGATCGCCTGGTACGCGCCGCCCACGTCGCCCATCTCCAGCAGCGCGTCGGCGAGGATCAGGCGCGCGGGTTTCGACAGGCTCTGCAAACCGCCCAGCCGCTGTCCCAGCAGCGCCCGGCAGAGCAGGGCGGAGTCCTGCCAGCGCCGTTGCGCGTGCCGCAACACCGCAAGGTGGTGCAGGCTGAGAAGCTTGGCCGTGCGAAACAGCGAAAAGCTCCGCAGCGCCTGGTCGATCTGCCGTTCTGCGGCTTCAAATTCGCCGGCCGCGATGAGCGAAGGAGACGCCGCCGCCAGTCGCGATCCCTTGGCGCTTCGGAAGCTGAGCACGAGCCAGACGGCTCCGATCACGGTCAGCACCAGCACGTGGTCGAATCGCTGCCCGAGCCGCGGGCCGACCAGCAGACACATCACCGCGGTGCCCACCAGCAGCCCGCGCAGCAGCGACGCGACGGTGAGGTCGCGGCGGAATCGATGGATGGCGTGCTGTGCGGTCATGACGTTCGGTCCGCGTAATCAGGACTTGCTGAGCCGTCGCCAGCCTCACTCGAAAGAGCACAAATGGAAAGGTGTCTCACGCTGCGCATGTTTCTATGCCGCCTCCGCGGGAGCGGGCTCGGGCGTGAACCGCGCCGCGAGTTTCTCCACCTCGGGGTAGCGGCGGTATAGCTCGCCGGGGGGCGAGAGGAGCGTCGCCTTCGCGAATGCCGCCCGCGCCTCGTTCTCCTGCCCGAGCAGGTCGTATGCCCGCGCCGCCAGGGCGTATGCGTCGGCAACCCGATGGCCCAGGTTATCGCGCAAGACCCTCAGCTTTCCCTCGAACAGCGCGATCGCTTCGGCGGGATGACCGGTCTTCACGTCGCGGTAGATCTCGATGAGCGTCAACCCCGCGGAGTCTTCGCCCCCGCCGGCGCGCCGCAATTCGGAGATGGCGCGGTCCGCGTCGAACAAATGATCTTCGCGAAGCATCGCCATCGCCCGGCCGAGCTTCAACCCATATGCGGTTGGCGGATCGACCAGCTCATTCTCGAGAAGATGATTCTGCACCGCGATCGCGTCGGCGAAACGATGATACCGGGCCAGCAAGGAGGCAAGGTAAATCAGCGCCTGACCGCGCAGCGCATGCGAGCGCGCCGGACGCGAGAGGATCGCGCCCAGCAGCATCGCCGCCTGCTCCCAGCGTCGAAGCTGAACCAGCTCCGACACGCCCTCGATCCGCTGCTGCTCCGCCCGATGGCGGCGCACCACGAATACCGTCGCGAAAATGAGCCCTCCCATCAGCAGGATCATCGCCAGCCGCGACGCGTCCTGCACCAGCTGGTTCATCGTCTGCGATTGCCGGCCCAGCAGCGCCGCCGCGAGGACAATTAACAGGAAGGTCCCCAGGCCATACAAGAACCAGTTGATGCGCGGGCGCGGCATGCTGCTCTCGAGCAATGTCGGCACATCGAGAAACTCAGGCGGCATCGAATCCACGTCTACGATTCTAGGTGAAAGATGGGCTCACCGCGAAGCCCGGGATAGCTGCCAGGCGAGGAATATTCGCAACTCGGTGGGGAAAGGATGCGAAGCAACTGTTGGCGATGGGATCGAAATCCAGGATCAACCCGAAAACCCGTTAGCTGGTGGTTTCCTTCAGCAACGGGGCAAAACTGCGCTGCCAATACTCCTCGGCCTTGTTGCGGCGGCGGTAATCAAGAGCGGCGATGTCGATGTCGGCTTCAACGGGTCTTGGATCAAGCGTGACGTTGATCTTCACGACCTGGCCGTCACGCAAGACTTCGAATCGCACCTGGCGCCCGGGGCCGAGTTCGCGGATCGCCGTGCCGAATTCGACAGCTCCCTGGAGCTTCACGTCCGGACGCTCGACGATGCCCAGGATGACATCCCCGGTTCGAAGGAATCGCGACCCGCTGAACCCCGCCAGGCATTCGGTGATCACGATTCCGGTAGACGGCTCCTCCTGATTGGGACGATGCGTATTGAGTTGGTTGACGCTCGACTCGGCCATGCGCACTCCGAGGAAGCCGAAGTGGCCGTTGGATTCATAAGGTTCGCCCGCCAGGTAAACCTGCGTGACGATCTGCCGGAGCACCGCCGCCTGCGAGGGGCGAAGCGGCCGGCTCTGCTCGACAAGCCGCTGAAGGCGCGGCAGGTCCTGACGAGGCATGCCCATCAGGTTCACCAGCGCCTGCTCGCGCACACCCGGATCGGAGTGCGCCAGATCCGTGAAAGATTGGCGAATGGAGGCGGAGACATTCTCCGCCGCCGGAGCTGTGGCGGATTTTTCAGCAGCAGCTTCGGCCGTCGCCACGGGCACCGCCCACACGCATGGCAGACATAACACAAGCAGTGCGACGCCCCGGGGCGCCGGGCCAGAGCACGATTGCAATACAGAATGTTGACGACACTGCACGGCACTCCCAGTTTACCGCGGATATCCCTTTGTCGATCCAGCGTGGCAAAAGATTCCGCGTGACAATGCATGCGTCCACGCGATTGGCGTGTTGAAGTTCTCATTCTCAACCCTGCATGCGTGAGCGGGAGGCAGGTTACCCAGACGCGATCTGGACCAGTCTTTCGGCGTTTTGCTGAATCCAGCCGATCTTTTTCTGCACCATCTTCAGGAACGCCTGGCCTTCCATCCGGCCGAAGGTGCCGGTGGCGGCGATCGGGAAGACGGCCTCCGCGATCAGGGCTTCCACCATAAGCCAGGGGATCGTGCGGATTTCCGCTTCGGACAGAAGCATCACCTGGTCGTAGCCCCGGAGGAACCGCTTGAAGCGAGTCTCGTCGAGGTGCTCAGGCCACTTCGCGACGTCGTCGTCGCCGCCGATCAGCGAGAACTGCAGGGCACCGTTGGCCGCGTCGATGATGCGCGGCAGTTGCCGCGCGGAGTCGTAGTCGATGACCGCCACGACATGGTTGTCGCGAAAGAGCATGTTGCCGGGGTGCCAGTCGGCATGGACGATCTGGCTGGGCCACGAGCCCAGGCCCTCGCGATCGACCGCTTCAGCAGCCTGGCGGTAGCTCGTCTGCAGTGAGTCCAGCACCGATCGCAATTCGCCGTCCCCTCCGGGGAGGCTCGAGGGGATCGACCGCAAACCATGCTCGACGGCGGGCGCCTGATGATAGCTCCCGCCCGAAGGCTGCCACTCCGATTGAAAATCCTGTAACAGCTTGTGGTAGAGCGAGAGCACGCGCCCGCTGTCGGCCGTCGCTTCGAGCGTCTGCGGATATGCCTGGCCGGGGATGTATTCGAACAATTCGTAGACGGCATTGCGCCACTGGAGCATCGAATTGTTGTCTTTGCGCGTGCCGATCAGATGGGGGAGCGGAAACTGCTTGCCCGCCAGAAACAATTGCAGCGCGTGCGCGAACGCAACCTTGTACGGATCGTCCTTCCCTCGGGCGCGGCGCTTCAGCAGGAATTTCCCCTGCTCGCTGACGATCAGCAGCTTGGGCGCCTTGCGCGAACCGCGCGGGTATTCCGCGATCGAGCTGATCACGCCAATTTCGAAGTGCGACAGGACAATCGCAAGCTCTTCGGCCGAAAACTGCTCGCGCCCGCCGGGCGTCTTGAGGTGCGCCGACTGCCCGGTGCCGGAAATGCCGGCTTGAATTGGAGTTGCCGCAGGCTGAGTCGTCATGCAAAGCGTCCGCGCAGCGGCGCGGCTCGTCCGAGTAGAACATACTCCGAAACCGGCGGAAATGGCAAAGTCGAAAGTGTCCTGGCCTTTGCCCGATTGAGGTTAAAATGGGGGTCCGGCGACCTCAGCGTCGCGGCCAATGACTGGAGGAACGGTGGCGTTATTGCAGCAACGGATAGTCGACTTCCATCGCGATGGTTTTCTTGTGCTTCCCGAGTGGCTCCCGCCCGAAACCGTCCGGCGATTGCTCCACGGTTTGAAGCGCGAATTCTCCGAGCCGATCGATACCGAAGAAGCGAAGTTGCGCGGCGAGCTCGTGGCCCGCCTTTGGCGCCCGCGCCTGTTCGAGCGCGGGGTCGAGTTTGAAGAACTGGTCGACTTTCCCGCGACGATCGAACTCATGGAGGCGATCCTTGGCCCGCAGTGCCACCTGATCGCGATGAACGCCCTGAAGACCGGACCTGGAGATGGAATCTCAGGCTGGCACGCCGACGAAGAAGTGCGCTTTCCCTGGCCTGCGGACCTGCCGCGCGACCCGCGCGTCGCGACGCCGTCTCTGGTCATCAACATGAACTATTACCTGGTTGATGTGGACGAAAACCTGGGCCCGACGCAACTCGTCCCCGGCAGCCACCGCGCCGGGCGGCAGCCCACCGCGACGGACATGGACGGCCAGGGAAATCCGACCTTCGAAGGTCGGTCGATGCACAGTGCCACCGGCAAGGCCGGAACAGCGGTGATGTGGCACGATCAGGTGTGGCACCGAGGAGCGACCAAACGCCTCGAAAGACGGTATCCGCTGGGTTCAGCAGGCGGCATACGCGAAGCGTTGGATCTCGCAACGGTTCTACCCCTTTATCGGCTACGACCTGCCGCCCGCGGTTCGCCAGCGTGCCAACCCCACGCGCCAGCGACTGCTGGGGCTTCACCGCCCTGATAACTATGGTTGAGCCGAGTGTGCCTGTTCTCTATTTCGCGGCAAATGCCCGCGAAAAAGCAGTTCGAAACGTCATTTCAGCTTCGGAAAAACGTCGAACAGCCTGCCTATACTCAGGCTCGGCGGAGGGGCTTGGGAATTGGTTGTCGTCTGATGACTCCCGGGTTCCGTCATTAAGCCAATGGTGAGGCGAGCGGTATGGCGAGCGATCGTCAAGGCCGGGACGGCGGTTTCATGTCAACTTCCGCTGCGCCGGCGCGGCACTGGGTCTGGATCGAGCTGTTGGAGCGCCGCTGCCTGCTCAGCGCGGCCCAGGACGTCACGGGACTCACCGCGCTGCGGTTAGATGCGAGTTTCTCCGCCGTCGATGGCAGCGGCGTTGGAATCGCCATCCTCGATACCGGTGTCTTCGCCACTCATCCTGACTTGCGGAATAACTTCAGCGCTTTCTTCGACGCGGTAAAGAACCCGGCGACCGCCGCCGCTGACACGAACATCAACGACGCCTTCGATCCGAACGGACACGGGACGCACGTCTCGGGCATTGCGGCCAGTTCCAATCCCTCAATCGGCGTCGCCACCGCGGCAAAGCTGATCGACGTTCGCGTCTTCCCCAGCGCGGGCGATCCACAGCCCCTGTTTGATCCGGTGGAGAACGGCCTCGACTGGGTAATCAACCATTACCAGCAGTTCAACATCAAGGTAGTGAATCTCTCGCTGGGCGATCCGACGGCGAACTTCAACTCGCTGCCGGCCGGCGACGGCATCTCGCAGGCGATCGATCGGCTCGAGCAACTGGGCGTTTCGGTCGTCGCCGCCGCCGGGAACAACTATGCGAACTTCGCTGTTGCCGGCGCCACCACGCCCGGCGTGTTTGCCACGCTGGACGTCGCCAACACCTGGGCCGACAGCGGAACTGGAGTTCAGTTTCCGCTGTTCGAAGGCAGCGGCACGCAGCTGAACTTCGTCGCCGAGGAGACCGACGCCGCCCCCGACCGCATCTCCGCCTCGAGCCAGCGCAGCAGCCTAGGCAACCAGGTGGCAGCGCCCGGCTCGAACATCCTGAGCACGTGGAACCTCCCGAACAAGCTGTACAACGATGAGTCGGGAACAAGCATGTCGTCGCCTTTCGTGACGGGCGTGGTCGCCCTGATGCAGGATGCGGCCTTCACGTACGGGGGGCGCTACCTCTCGACGACGCAGGTGCAGTCCCTCCTGCGAAATACCGCCGACAACATCACTGACTCCAACGTCTCGAGCAATTTCCGCGTCCCGGTCCAGTTCGACGCCAACGGCGTTCCGAGCCGCGCCGGCCCCGATCAGAACCTTCCGGAGACAGGGCTCACGTTCAAACGCGTGAACGTGCTCCGCGCGATCCAGGCGGTGAAGCAACTGGTGACGGCGCCGACGCCCCCGCCGACGCCCGGGGCGGGGTCGAGCGACACCAACAACGTCGTCGCCGCCGCCCTGCACGTTCCCAGCCTCACCGGAAATCAGCAGTTCGTTTTCCAGGGCAACATCGGCACGGATGGACAGGTGCAGGTTGGGGCGAACGACGTCGATTTGTTCTCCATCAACCTCGCGTCGCCCGGCGTTGTTACCTTTGCAACCAGCCCGGGGAGCGGCGGAACTTCGTTCGATGGATTCCTGCGGTTGTTCAACTCCGGCGGGAGCGAGATTGCCTCGGCCAACAACAGCAACGGTCCTTACCCGACCCTGCAGACGGTGCGGCTGTCGGCGGGGACCTATTACTTCGGCGTCAGCAGCTTCAATAACAGCGCCTATGACGTGAACACCGGCACCGGCTCGGCAAACGGCGGCTCGACCGGAGACTATAAGCTCGCCGTCAGCCTCTCCAACCCGGACATCAACGGCGTCGCCTCCGGCGCCGAGCCGGTCGACCTGATCAACCCAAACAGGATCGATCCGGACCTCGGTGTCCCGGCGGTTTTCTTCGGCGGAACCATCGGCTCGGATCCCAACCCGCTCGACCCCAGCGGCCCCCGCTTCGACGTCGGGCCGACCGATGTGGACATGTTCAAGGCGGTCGCATCGGACAACGGAATCCTCACCATTGACGTTAACGCACTGGGCTCGACGCATCCGCAGGACGGCGTGGACAGCTACCTGCGCGTTTTCGACGCGAACCTGCAGGAGGTCGCGGCCAACGACGACAAGTCCGCTTTCAATCCCGACAGCTTCCTGCAGCTGCCGGTGCAGAAAGATCAGGTCTATTACGTCGCGGTCACCACGTTCGGCAACCGCAACTTCAACCCCACCGATCCATTCGACCGCACGTCGTCAGGCGGAATTGGCAACTACGATCTGTACCTCTCGTTCGCCAACGGCGACGTCAACGGCACGGCCTTTAGCGCCGTCGATACGCCCTTCAATACCAACGTCCGGGGCACGATCGGCACCGACAACGGCCAGCCGCTTATCGGCAGCGCCGAAAAGGACGTGGACTTCTTCAAGTTCAAGTCGCCGTCCGACGGTATTTTCGATATTTCCGCCAGCAGTCCCGATGGCACGCTTGTCCTGGCGGTCGGGCTGTGGGAATTCACCAGCGGCTCAAGCGACATCACCAAGGTGCAGGACGCGACGGGTCCCACCACGCGCCTGCTGGCGCCGGTGAGCCCAGGGCAGACCTTCTATGTCTCGGTGACCGGCCAGGGGAACAACAACTTCAAATGGTTCGCTCCCGGAAGCGGCTCCGGCGGGGACACCGGGAATTACGCCCTGCTGGCGACGCTTCGTCCCCTGTCGTCACTTGCATCGCTGACCGACAATTCCATCCAGAACGGCGCGCCGACGACGATCAGCAACGGCCAAAGTGAGTTCGGCACCCTCGGGTCGGACGGCGGCGTGCACATCGGATCCGCCGACGTGGACCTCTACCGTTTCACCGCGACTCGCGACGGAACGCTGAACGTGAAGGCGACCGCGCCGGGGGAGAGCAGCGCCGACCCCTTCCTGCGCATCTTCGACTCCAGCGGCAACGAACTGGCATTCAACGATGATCTTACCGACTCGACGCGCGATGCCGGGCTGTCGGTGACCGTAAGCGGCGGCGCGACCTATTACATCGGCGTCAACCCGAGCAGCACCAACGCGCACGACTACAACGCTTTGACGGGCGCCGGCGCGGCGGCGGGCACCGAGGGCGATTACGTGCTCACGGCAACCGAAAGCGGTGTCGCCGCAGCCTCGCGATCGATCACCTTCAGCGGCAAGACCCGCGCGGCCTACACCGACGCCGACGGAAGCCCAGTCACCGTCTCGTTGTCCGGGCCAGGCGTCGGCCGCGTCCTCTTCACTTCCGATGGGAATGTCGACGCCAGCAGCATCGTCGTCACGGATTCCACGGCCGGCTCAACCCTCTCAATCAAGGGCGATACATCCGTTGGCGACATCAGCGTGAGCGGGGCGTTGAAGGCGATCTCGGCCAGGACGCTGGACCTCAACGGGCACTTGTCGGTTTCCGGCTCCCTTTCAAAATTGCAGATGCGCAACGTCACCGCGGGCGCAAGGATCGACATCGGCGCCGGCGCAGCATTGTCGGCGGCGCTTGGGGTGGTGAACGACGCGAGCCTGAACTCCGGCGAAGACATCAGATCATTGAAGCTCGGGCAGTGGTTAAACACCGATGGCACGCCGGACGACCTGGCAGCGCCGTCGCTGGGTGCGCTCTCGGTGGGCGGCGACTTTGAAGCGCGGCTGCGCGTGGGAACGCTGGGGAAGGTGTCGATCCGCGGGACGCTGCGCAACTCTGAGATCCGCTCGGCGGGCAGCATCGGGGCGTTCACCGCCGCCGCCAGCGCCGCAAGCAAGATCTTCGCCGGCGCCCGTTCCGATCTGGATGTTCTGCCCGGCTCGACTTCCGACTTCTCCGACCTTTCGGCTCAGATCAAATCGATTTCTTTCAAGAGCAAGGCCGCCGGCGCATTCAGCAATACGCTCATCGCCGCGCCAACCATCGGAAAGGTATCGCTCGGAGCCGTGCAGACCAGCAACGGCGGGACGCCATTCGGCGTCTCCGGACATTTCATCAAGTCGTTCTCGGCGAACGCGAACGGATCTCTCAAGCAAGCAAACCTGAGCGACCCGTCGGCGTCGCTGCAGGTTGAAGATTTCTTCGTGCGGCTGGTGTGAGAGCGAAACCAACGCACCATCTCAGCCGCACCACGCCCTCCACATCTGCCGATACGCCGCTTCGACATTGCGGGTGAAGCCGGCGGCATCGCACAGCGCTGAGTGCCGCAGACGCTGACGCAGCTTCTGACGCAGGTCCGTCAGCCGCCCAACTTCGCCGGCCAGTCTCACCGCAATATCAACGAAAGCCTGCGGCGTCTGACCCACCAGGTCTGCCAGGCCCGCGTTGCTCAAAAGGCTCACCCCCACCCGCGAAACGTGCGTCTCACCCGCCAGGCTCACCACCGGGACACCCATCCAC
>JBBRCX010000028.1:0-46750 GCA_038204465.1 Tepidisphaerales bacterium
GCAACCGCATTCTAGGGAAAGCGTGACGCCGCGTCGTCGTCGGTCCTGCGGCAACGATTGATTTTCAGTCAGCATCGCGGTCTGGGCTTACCGACGATTCGGCAAGTTTTGCCTTCAAATGGAGAATGCGGTTGCCCTGGACCCGGCGGCACGGCGGTCCTGTTTTCGCTTCCCCTGCGCCACGTCCGCGCGTCATAATGGCCGCAGCACTCAAGAGGACAATCACATGCGCGGCGCATTCGGGTTGGTCAGTCTGCTGGTGGCGGTGGGGATTATGCTCTACCTCTTCGCCAAGTACGACATTCCGATCGCGCGGGAAGGACAGAAAACCACCGAGCAGGTGCAGCAGATCTCCGGGCGCGGCCCCGACGGCGTGCCGGTCTCCCAGTCGATCGTGCTGGAACCCCAGGAGCGCTCGGGGAAGCTCGTGTCCGTCGTCGTCACCTCGCTAACGCCCGGCGGGCCGATGGAGAAGTACTACGGCCTGCGGCCGAACGACCAGATCACGCAGGTGAACGGCATCGGCCTGGACATCCTTGCCGGCACCGATGTTCAGCAGGCGAAGAATTTCGTCGCCGAAGCCTACCAGCGCTCGCAGCCCTTGTTGGTAGTTCGCGATGGTCAGCAGATCACCCTGCCTCAGCCCGCGGGCACACCGATGTCTGCGTCCCCGCCCGCTCCATCCGCGGCGAACACCCCGAACACGGCTGCGCCCGCGCCAGGCTCCCCGCCGGCGGCGCCCAAGCCGACGAACAAGCCGCGTTCCATCCGCGAGCAGGTTGAAGATATCTCCAAATCGATGCCGCAATAAACTCTTGTGCGGCGTGGCGCCCGCGCGTCAAAACAAGGGCTTGATTTGCTTAGGTAAGGGATCGATGCCGCCTACAGCTTCCTGAGCATGTCGCCCGTACCGGCCGGACCTGTCACGTCAAACGTAACCGGCCCCGCATTCGGTTCGGCTTTCAGCTCGAATCGCAGAAAGCTGCAGCAGTCCTGCTCCTGCTCGATCACCCGGGCAAGATCCGCCAGCAGTCCGGGGCGGCCCGCGAAACGAAAGCTAAGTCCGTTTGGAATGTCGCGCACCTGTTCGGCGCGGTTGAAGAGACCGGGAATCAGTTCGTGACGACGTGCCGCAAGCTGTTCGGGCGTTAGATTGCATGAAGCTTCGGTTGGGAGTGACGATTGCATGGTCGAAGGCCTTTGGGAATTGCAACCACCAACCGCCGAGAGCGACAGGACAACTGAAAAAGGGGTGCGACAACGCATCGGTGAAGTGTCGGCCAAAAAGATTCAAATTTCAAACTGAACCGTTACCCACGGGCGAGACGCCCGTGCTACAGCTGCGCCTTTGAACTCTTCTGTTAGCGCGCCCGGCGCATCGTGTATGGCTGATTGCGATTGTCGGTCAGCGTGATGGTGCCGTCGCCGATGATGACGGGAACGTTTGACCGCTCGCTGCCGCCGGAGGTGAGGCTGATGATGAGTTGGTTTCCCTCGGCGCGCAGCGCTTTCCAGGTCCCGGATCCGCTGGTCGATTTGCCCGCGATCATGAAGGTGGATTCGGTGGTGCCGTCGGCCTTGAACTCCAGCGTGTCCTGCGGCGCCCGGGCATCCGCCTTCTCCCACTTTCCGACCAGCTTCACCTGCAGCGCCTTCACGTCCGCTTCCGACGACCCGGCGCCCGGTGCAGGCGCGGGCGTCGGGGAAGGCGCCGGCGCGGGGGCCGGAGCGGGCGCTGAAGTCCGTTGCCCGGCCTTCGTCGCCTCCAGCGAAAGTTCCTTTCGAAACACGCCCGTGCCTCCCCAGTCCTTCAGCCCCTTCTCGATCGTCGCGCCAGACAAGTCCACTCGAGCCAGCCGCTTCACCTCGAGAAAATCGCCGGCGACGACCTTCTGACCCTTTTCGCCACCGGTCGCGAAGCCATCGGCATTTAAGCGGAAGACGAAGTCAACGGGCTTGCTCACCTCGATGAACATGAAGTCGTCGATCGCATTCCAGGCCAGCGTGTCCGGCCCGTCGAGCGTGCCGATGGGGTAGTTGTTGGCGAACGAATCGCCGCTGTGCGTCACCAGACGTACCGCGGCGGGGCCGGTTCGGAGGCGGTTGTCCTTTGCGTCGCCCTTGCTGAAGGTAAGGCGCACCGACACGAGCAGCTGACCCGGCGCCGATTTCAGCGGGCCAGCCGGCGGGGCCGTCGCCTGCCGCAGCTTCTTGAAATCGGTGTCGACCACCGTTCCGATCGATTCCAGGCTGTAAATCCCCTTGAGCGAGACGTCAGTCCTGCCCGCATTGTTGATCGCCACCCGATTGATCCCGGTCTGGATTCCGAGCCGCTGTCCGAACAGTTCCTGCAGCCAGTCCGGATGAACCGCCGAAAGCGACTGAGCTCCCGCGAGACTGCCGCCGTCGCTCAGGCGCCGAACGGTCCCAACAACCAGGTCGTCAGCGGGCAGGAGCAGGCCGCTGCGGTTCGCGTCCTCATAGGTGGGAGCGCTGAGTTGTTCGTAGATCACGAGGTCTTTGAAGCGCCCCCGGGCCGGCGTCCCGAACGGCTGATCCTCCTTCACCTTGTAGCGGGTGTACCCGAACATGCCGGTTGCAAACGGCAGTTCCTGTCCCGCGATCGCGAAGACCCCGAGTGCAAACATTCCGGCGACGAGACCCATGGCTCCGGCCCCGATCTTGTCGGCGGTCACCGGCAATCGCAGGTTGCCTTGAACGACGTTGTCGAACAGCACGCGAAGCAGCAGATAAATCAGCGCGAACAACGCCAACAGGGCGAGCGCGTGCGCCTGATTGGGGAAGTGATTGAGCAATAATTTCTCCGCCAGCGGCTCGTGATACGAAACCGCCAGCACCGCCGCGATCACTGTGAGCATCGCAGACACGGTGGCGCTGAAGAAGCCCTGGATGTAATGGAAGAAGGCGACTCCCAGCACGAGAATCAGAATGACGATGCTGAAAATCATCAGCGGGCCCTTCGATCGATTAACCCTGAATCTCTCTACCGGGGCGTCGGCGCCGGCGACTTTGGCGTGCGCGCCTGCGTCGTCGCCGCGCCGCCTTCACCGCCGCCGCTGCCCTTGATCACGCGCAACACTTCCTGAACGCTGGTCTCGCCGCGCTCGACGAGGCTCAGCGCTTCCTCCTGGAGGTACTTCCCGCGCTGCTTGCGGAAGACCGCCTTGAGCTTGTTGTCCGAGCCGCCGGAACCGACGACGTCGCGCACGTCATCATCCACGACAAAGGTTTCGAAGAACCCGGTGCGGCCCTTGAAGCGCAGGTCGTTGCAGAACTCGCACGGCACCGGGTTGCCCTTGGCGTCGCGCAGCGGCTGGGAGCGCGCCTGGTAGAGCGTGGAGACTTTGTCCGGGTTCATGTTCAGCTTCCGCAGCGTCCCAGGATCGGGGGCATAGCCGACCTTGCAGGCGCTGCAGAGTTTGCGCAAGACGCGGCCGCAGATGATCAACTGGAGTTCCTCCACCGCAGCCTTGTCATCACCCACCAGCTTGCGCCATTGCGACAGGGCTTCGAACGTCGTCGCCGCGCGCATCCCCACATAGACCATCTTTCCGGACCTGGCGAACCTGATCAGCAGGGCAGCCGTGCGCGGGTCGTCTACGCGATCGATCATCAGGACTTCAGGCTCCTGGCTCGAAACCCAATCCACCTGCTTGCTCTCCTCAGATCCCGAGGCGGAGCGCGACAGCTTGTTCTGCGTAATCCCCTCCAGGTCCTGCTCCGCCTCGCGCTCGATGGTGTGGATGTGCGTCAGGAAGGCGTCGTGACCCTTGAGGATCCCGTAGATCATGCTGGTCAGTCCTGCCCCCTTCGGGGCGGACACAAGCACGATCCCCTTGCGCTCCTGGATCACCCCCTTGATGATGTCGAGCTGCCTGGGGTTGAAGCCGAGGGTGTCGAGAGTGAAATCGTGCTGCTTCTTTGGGTCGCCCAGCAGCATGACCGACTCGCCGGCCGTGGTGCCCAGCGTGTCGATGCGGAAGTCGCGCTTCCTGCCATCGACCGCAAGTTTGATGTTGGCGCGCTGCGGCTTACGGCGCTCGTGGGTGTCCAGCCCCGCCGCCGCCTTCAGGTGCAAAATGGCCGCTGCCCCTGCCGCGCGATCGATCGTCTCCCCCTTATAGGTGACTCCGTCGACGTCGTAGCGGACGCTGACGCCATCCCCGGATGGAACCATCGCGATGCGCTCCGCTTCGCGGCGCAGCGCATCGGTGAGAACGCTCTGCAGCGTGTCGAATGCAGGGCGCTCCGAATCTTCCACCTTGGGAATCGGCGCGGCTTGCCCGGCCTTGTTGATGATCCCGATAACGTCGGCCTGGCGCGCCTCCTCGTTTTTTTTCTTCTGGAACTTTTGGGAGAACCCCTGGCTGAGCTCTCCTTTCAGGTCAGCGAGCCCAACCTGTTTCTGCCGCATCAACAGGTATATTCCGACCTCCGCTCCCAGGCCCAGAAGCAGTACCGCAAACGCCACGATGAACATCGGCAGCAACAGGAAGAGCCCGAACGTGACAATCATGCCCACAAGGAAGCCAAGATTCAGCGGCAGGCGCGGCAGGTGGGCGGCGACTGCGTCCTTGTCTACCCATGTCAACAACCGTGCCCAGCCCAACAGCACCAGGACCACCAGGACGCTCTTCCAGATGCTGATATATCCGCCGCCATAAACCTCGGCGAGCACCAGAGACAATGCCGATCCCATCAGCTCTCCCTGCGCGACACGCTCCGCCGCGGAAAACTGCAGCAGGCTTCAAGCGGCTGCGGCGACGGACGGGGCCGCGCGGACCACTGCATTGTATTCCGCTCGCTGGGTGTGTGCCAAACGCAGGCCCCCTACTCCAACGGAAGGCTCGTATTGTCATCGTCGCGCGAAGCCGGGCGTGGCGGAACATTTGGCGTCAGGTCGGCGCGCTCGCGCTGCGGCTCCTCGCGCGGCTGCCGCGGCTTGGGCTTCTCCCCGGTCAACGGGACGATGACTGTCTTCTCGGTGTCGCCGCGCCGCATCACCTCGATCGCGCCGCCGAGGTCACCGGCCAGTTCGGCCATCGTCAGGCCTCCGACGCTGAGGATCAGCAAAATGATCGCCGCCACCTGCAGCAGTCCGATCATGGCGTGCGCGAACTTCCAGAAACCGCCGTGCTGCAGGGCGCCGCCTTCCCGGATCACGTAGCCGGAATCAAACATGATCGAGAGGCTGTCCAGCAGGATGATCAGCACGACCGCCGCCATGGCGCCGTAATACTGCGGGCGGATCTTCACAAGCCTGGGGTAGACGAGGCAGACGAACAGGAACGCAACGATCGCGGTGGTAACACCTTCCATGACGCCGCAACATACCACGCGGAGAGCGGATGAACTATGGCCTTTCGTCTCGCGCCAGCAGCCCGGGGCGCGCCAACGCTTCGAACGGCTTCGCCGCCCAGCTGATTGGCGTGACGGCATGGAACGGACTGGAAACGTGGATTGGCACGTCGACCGCACGTACCACGACGTCCGCAACCGCGAGGCCGTCTTCCGGCGGCGTTGAACGCGGCAGCAGCACCAGCTTCCAGCGAAACAGGTCGACGGGCGGCAGCGAGTAGGGCGCGGGCTCCGCGACCAACGCCATCGTCGCCGCGCCGGATTGCTGAAGCGCTCGGAATCGTTCCGCCGCCCGCAACCGCGGCGTGATTGCGGCACTGTCACGCAAAAAGCCGCGCACATACATTCCTCCGCCCAGCGCGCTAAAGGCCAGGAGGCCGACATAGAGCAACCGTTGCGACGCCCGCCGGCGGACGAGCAGAGCGACACCCATGATGGCCGAGATTCCTAACGCGACATCCAACAGAAGCCCGAAGCGGGCATACTCACTCGGCTTGCCGCCCGCGAGGCTTACAAACAGGATCGCGTTGAGCGCCGCCGGCACCGCGAGAAGCAACGCGGTGGCGCCGGCGGCGGAGATGGGGCTCATTGAGCGCCGCCGGAGGGTCCGCACTCCGAAAACGACAGCTGCGATGATTCCGCATGCGGCTACCGCGCTCGACATCGCCTCCCCGGTCAGCACCATGGCGTTCCAGGGTGCGCTCCCGCGGCCGGCAAGCAGATAGACGGCGGGGTTGCTCAAGTTGGATCGCAGAACCTGGCGGTTGGAAATAAGGTTAACGATCACGTAAGGATTGGTCAGCACATACACCGCGAGTCCCACGAGGGCCGCGCTGAGCATCAGGCGCAACCGTCGTTGGAACGATTGCCGGCGCAGAAAGACCATCACCGGCAGCACGCTGAAGACCAGGACCGCCGACATCACCATCCCCGTCGCGGCGCCGCATAAGGCGCCAGCGATAAGCGCCCAGCGCGTTTCACCGTCCCGGGCATAACGTGACGCCGCGAGGATTGCCCAGAGCATCAGCGCCGCGCCCGGGAGGTGCGGCTTGGCCTCGTGCGCCATGTTCACAATCACCGGCATGAAACAGAAGCACATCGCGCCGAAGAAGTGCGCCAGCGGGTCGCTGGTGAGCCGCCTGAGGAGCCGCCACACCGCCACCGCGCCCAGGAGCGCCCAGACTACGACGTAGAGGCGCGCAACCACGTAGAAGCGCCCGAAGGCTTCCGGATGATCGAGGTAAAACGACAAATCGCTGGTGAGTTGGATCAGCCCCCACAAGGAGGCGGCCTTCAGCAAGGCGCCGATGGGGTAAATCCACAGACCGCCGTACTGGTAAAGCTTGGGGTCGAGCTGTCCGCGCCCGGGCTTCATCGCCGCCAGCGCGCGAAGGGTGATCATCTCGTCGGGCTGGTAGGTGAAGAGCCGGTACCGTCGGACGATCTCCGCGCGTTGCGCGTCAGTCTCGTTGAGCACGGTCAGGCGATCGCGCGAGGCGATCGGATTCAGATCGACGTCCGCGCCGACGTCGGCATGTGCTTCCCAACCACCGCCGAGCTCGAGGATCTCTGAGCCATTCCAGACGCGGTGCTCGCCGAACAGATACGGATCGGCCCGGCGTGAGGGGAGTCCCCAGTTGATTCCCAAGAGAAAGACCGCCGCCGCCGAGAGCAGCACAAGCCAGATGCCGCGACCGCTCTCCGAGCCGTTCATGGGCGAAGTGTACCGTCGCCGCGCCGGGCAACAATTGGCTTGAACAGCACGTCCCAGCGCGCTTGACGCGATTTGGGCAACCCACTAATTTACTCGCCTCAAAGTTCGTGCAAAATTGCACGAACTGGCGGAGGTCCCGATGGCAGCCGATGACGACCCGAACTGGGGGCGGTTCCTCGGAGTCGGCCTGCAGATTCTCGTCGGCGTTGGACTTGGTGTTCTCGTCGGCACCTGGCTCGACAAGCGATATGGCTGGCAGCCCTGGGGCGTGATGGTGTGCTCCATGCTCGGACTCGCCGGCGGGATGTACCTGCTGATCAAGGACGCGATCCGCATCAACAAGGACTAACAGCGCCGATGCGTGCACTGATCATTGTTCCCGCCACGGTCCTGCTTGCCGCTGCCGGCGCTGCCGCGCTGTGCGCCGCCGCGGGCTGGACGCTTCAGTCACGGCCAATGCTGCTCGCGGCGGGGATTTGCCTGATTTCGAGTGTTGTCGCCACCCTGCCGCTGTTGCTCACGCGCAGCGCGACGCAGGCCTCGATCGTGCCCGCGGGTCTGACGGGAACCGTGATCCACCTTTTCGCGACACTCGCGCTGGCGGCGCCGTTCTTTCTCTCCACGGCGCGTGAGCCCGCGTCGTTTACCTACTGGCTCTTCGCCTTCTATGCTGTCTCACTGGCCGCGCTGGTTGTAGAGTTCGTGCGAGCGGTCAGGTCCGCCCCGGTCGCCGCCGCCCCCGGTAACAGAGATTGAAACATGATGTTCCTCGCCGCGGATCCACTGGACCACGTCCTGCCCCACCCGACCGGCCTGCATTTCGCGGGCTTCGACGTCACCAACCAGATGTTGATGGCAGCCGTCGCGGCCGTGCTGATGCTTCTGATCTTTCCGCTGCTGTTCAGCCGTGCGACCGCCGACGCGCCCCACGGATCGCGCAACTTCTTTGAGTCGATCCTCGAGTTCCTCCGCGTAGAGGTCTTCCGACCGGCGCTCAAGGAACATACCGACCGTTTCGTGCCATTCCTCTGGACGCTCTTCTTCTTCATTCTCTTCTGCAACCTGCTTGGCCAGGTCCCGATCAACGAAATCGCGACGCTGATCACGGGGAAGGAAGTTCACTTTGCCGGAACTGCCACCGGAACGGTGACGACGACCGGCGCGTTGGCGCTGTGCGTCTTCATCTTCATCCACCTGAGCGGGATCGCGCAGGTTGCCCACTCACTGATCGACGGGACCTACGGGCATCACGACCATCACGAGGAACATTCATCCAATGGGCATCACAGCCACGAGGCCGCCCATGATCTGGACCATGTGCGCGGCGAAGCCCTCGGCGCCGACGTTCCGCAGGATATGCGAGCCCTGTCCGATCCCACGCATCACTATGCGGACGATCAGCACATCGGGCATGGCCTGGCCTACTCGCCGAACCCCAGTCACCACGCGGGCGGCAACGGGATGAACCCCATGGCAGCAATCCTGTTGGCCGCGCCGCTTTACTTTTGGAACTTCGCCCCGCACCCGTTTAAACCGGCGCCCGGCGGGTCACCGCTCGGCTGGGTGGCGGACATCCCGCTGTGGTTCCTGCTGCTGGTTCTCGAGTTGATCGGCGCGCTCATCAAGCCGTTCGCGCTCATGATTCGTCTGTTCGCCAACATGATTGCCGGGCACATCGTACTCGCGGCGTTGATCCTGTTGATTCCGGTCTCCGCGGGGATCGCGATGCAGATTGGGATTGGGGCGCCGGTGACCTTACTGAGTCTGTTGATTCGCGGTCTCGAATTGTTCGTCGCCTTCCTGCAGGCGTACATTTTTACGTTCTTGACGACGTTGTTTATCGCCAGCGCGGTCGCGCCGGAGCATTAATCTCGATCGTATGCCTTGCTCTTCCGCGAGCCGGCAAATGGCTGAGACGCGGAGGAGATTTAAGAACTTCGCCCATGAGCAGCCGACGCCGGGGCATCAACTAATTAAGGTCGGCAGACATCTATCCGCGTCGCGCGGCACGTTTCCCGCAGGACGCCAGTTCCAGACTTGTTCTGGAGGAGATTTACATGTTGGGATTCTTGGCGCAGAGCGCCACGACGATCGTGTTTCCGGACAAGGGAATCACGGCGCTCGGCGCGGGCCTCGGGGCCGGCATCGTCGTGCTGGGCGCGGCGAAGGGCATCGGACGGCTGGCCGGTCAAGCGATGGAAGGCATCGCGCGGCAGCCGGAGGCCGGCGGCCGTATCGGCACGAACATGATCATCGCTGCAGCGCTGATCGAAGGGTTCACCTTCTTCGCGCTGGTCATCTGCTTCCAGCTGGCAGGCAAGTTCGCGACAGTCTAAGTCACAGCGTCGCACTGGCAGAAAGCCGGCGCGACGCCTTTTTGCACCTTCGAGGAAACGCGGATGCTCAAACGATTGTTCGTCGCGGCGGTGATGGCTGTCGCTCTTGGCGCGGGGGCGTCGCGCGCGCTTGCCGAGCCCGAGACATCAGGTCCGCGCGCAGCAAACAACGTCACGGCTGAGGCGGACCGGGCGCTGCCGCCTCACGCGGAAGCTTCAGAACACGGGAACGCCGAGCACAAGCCGGCCCTGATTCCCAACCCGTTGGATAAAGAGACGCAGAAGCAGGCCATCTGGGTCATCATCATCTTCGTGATCCTGCTGGCAATCCTCTACCCGACGGCATGGAAGAGCGTCCTGGCGGGTTTGAAGAAACGCGAAGAGCGGATTCGCCATGACATTGCGGAGGCGGAAGCGGCCCGGGCCAGGGCCGAGGCGACGCTGCGCGAGTACAACACTCAGCTCGCCACCGCGGAGAAGCAAGTGCGCGAGATGATCTCCAAGGCCGCGATTGAAGGCGAGCAGGTCGCGTCGCAGATGCGCACGCGAGCGCAGCAGGAAGGGGAGGAGACAAAGGAGCGGGCCCTTCGCGACATCGAAATCGCGCGGACGCAGGCTATCTCGGACATCTACGAGCAGGCGGCGGTGCTTGCCACCACGGTGGCGGAGAAGATCATCCGCCGGAACCTCAACCCTGAGGACCAGCGCGTTCTGGTGGCGCAGAGCCTTGAACAGCTGCAGGCACTCGGCAAGCACTAGTACGCCAATGGCAAGCAACCATCTGCATCACGGCCCGACCGCCGACGCATACGCCCGCTCGCTGCTGGAGCTCGCCAACGAGGGGCAACAGCAGGCGCAGGCGATCGGCGAAGAGCTCTCGGCCATCGTCCAGATCATTCAAGCCAATCCGTCCTTCTCGGACTTCCTCGCCGACCCGGGCATCGCGGAGTCGGAGCGGACGGCGGCGCTCGATCGCATCTTCCGCGGGCGGGTCTCGCAGCTGATGATGAATTTCCTGGGCGTGCTGAACGTGAAGGGCCGGCTTCGCCTGCTGCCGCAGATCGGCAGCGCTTATGAGGAGTTGCTTGATGAGCAGCTGGGCAACGTCGAGGTGGACGTGACCGTCGCGCAGCGCCTCGGCCCGGCCGAGTTGGAACAGGTGCGCACGCGGGTCAGCCAGGCGCTGGGAAAGAACGCGATCGTCCACCAGTACGTGGACGACTCCATTATTGGCGGGCTGATCCTGCGGGTGCAGGATGAGCTGATCGATTCGAGCGTGCGCTACCAGTTGTCGGCGATGCGCGCGCAACTGCTTGCTTCGCGCCCCAGGTAGGAATGATTCGCAGCGCATCAGCAGGGCGCGCCGCGGAATGAACCGGCAATCATGCGGGTGCAGGACTCTCGCCCCGCCGGAATACGTAAAAGCGGAGATTTGGAATGGCCATTAACGTCGCGGAAATCACGAGCATCCTGAAGCAGGAGATTGCCGGCTTCGAGCAGAAGGTCCAGGTGAGCGAGGTGGGGACGGTCATCGAGGTCGGTGACGGGATCGCCCGCATCTATGGGCTTCGCAACGCGATGGCGGGCGAATTGCTCGAATTCGAGAACGGCACGATGGGCCAGGTCTTCAACCTCGAAGAAGACTCGATCGGCGCGGTGGTCTTCGGCGATTACCTGCAGATCAAGGAAGGCGACACGGTGAAATCGACCGGGCGCCTGCTGGAGGTGCCCGTCGGCGAAGCCGTTATCGGGCGCGTGGTCAACCCGCTGGGCCAGCCGATGGACGGCGGCGGCCCGATCGCGTCGCGCGAGACGCGCAAGATGGACATCGTCGCGCCGGGAATCGCCGAGCGGCAGCCGGTCAAGGAACCCCTGCAGACGGGCATCAAGGCGATCGACAGCATGATCCCGATCGGGCGCGGCCAGCGCGAGCTGATCATCGGCGACCGCAAGACCGGCAAGACCGCCATCGCCTTGGACACGATCATTGCCCAGAAGGGCAAGGGCGTGAAGTGTTTCTACGTCGCGATCGGCTCGAAGGAGTCGACCGTCGCGGGGATCGTCGAGGTGCTGAAGAACAACGGCGCGATGGAATATACCACCGTCGTCGTCGCCAGCGCCGCGGATCCAGCGCCGCTGCAGTACATCGCGGCGTACGCCGGCTGCGCCATGGCCGAGTATTTCATGTGGAAAGGGGAGGCGACGCTTTGCGTATATGACGATCTGTCGAAGCAGGCGGCGGCCTACCGCCAGCTCTCGCTGCTGCTCCGCCGCCCGCCGGGCTGTGAGGCGTATCCGGGCGATGTGTTCTACCTCCACAGCCGGCTGCTCGAGCGCGCGGTGAAACTCAGTGACGAGAAGGGAGGCGGCTCGCTGACCGCCCTGCCGATCATCGAGACGCAGGAAGGGGAAGTCTCCGCTTACATCCCGACCAACGTCATCAGCATCACTGATGGTCAGATCTATCTGGAGCCCGACTTGTTCTTCGCGGGCGTGCGGCCGGCCATCAACGTCGGCATCAGCGTCTCACGCGTGGGGGGAAACGCGCAGACCAAGATGATGAAGAAGATTGCCGGGTCACTGCGCCTGGACTTGGCCGCGTATCGCGAGTTGGAAGCCTTCGCCCAGCTTGGGACGGAGCTCGACAAAGCCACGCAGGCCCAGCTTGACCGCGGCGCCCGGCTCGTGGAGCTCCTCAAGCAGCCGCAGTATCGGCCGATGACCGTCGAGCAGGAGGTGATGGTCATCTACGCGGGCACGCAGGGCTTCCTGGACGACGTCCCGGTGAACCGCGTCGGGGAATTCCAGGACGCGTTCCTTAAGCATGTTGACTCGCGTGTCCCGCAGTTGCGCCAGACGCTGGCGGACAAGAAGGACCTGACTCCCGAGGCAGAGGGACAGCTGAAGGGTGCGCTGAACGACTTCAAGTCTTCCGTCTGGAAAAAATAGTCGCTGGCAACGTGTCTAAGGGCCGATCATCTAAGCTCACGGTGCGCCCACAGGTTGGCGAGTCGAGTGCCTGCTTTTCTGTCGGGGACACGATTCGATGATGCCGGCGGGCGCTGGCGTGCCGGTTAGGATTTCGATAAACTGCCGGATGGGGGCACCAGTGGTTGGGCAACCGCTGCAAGCATATCCCATTCGTGATGCGCGACTTAGAAGGTTTTGGATGGTCGCTCATCGAGTGGGCAGACCTGAACAGGGCTGTTGAGACGGAACAATCGGGCGTCTATTACGTTTCCAGAGTTGTGCGAGGTCGATCGGCGGTCGCCGTTTTCCTTACAGACGGCGTCGGCCGTGTCGGGGAGTTGTTATGAGCAGGGAAGAATCAGGGGTTCGGCAGGCGGCAAGGGCGCCGCTGCCGAAGAAACTCTTCGGCTATGAAGTCATCGACTTCATCGGCGAGGGCGCGGGCAGCCGTATCTACGCGGTCAGCCATCCAAAGACGCATCAGTTGTACGCGCTCAAGCATGTCGTCTCAGCCACGGAGCGCGATCAGCGCTTCGTCGAGCAGCTGGAAAACGAATATGAAGTCGCACGCCAGGTCAAGCACCCGGCGATGCGCGGCGCGATCGACTTGACCTTCAACCGCACCCTGCTCCGCAAGGTGACGGACGCCGGGCTGGTCCTGGAGCTCTTTGACGGGGTCCCGCTGGACCGGCATCTGCCGAGAAAGCTGGACGACGTCGTCGACGTTTTCATCCAGACGGGCAAGGCGCTGGCCGCGCTTCACGCGCAGGGTTTCGTGCACTGCGATTTGAAACCCAACAACATCCTTCGCAGCGCCGCCGGCGAGGTGAAGGTGATCGACCTCGGCCAGGCCTGCAAGAGCGGCGTCGCCAAGAAGCGCATCCAGGGCACCCCTGATTACATCGCGCCCGAGCAGGTGAAGTGTGAGCCGGTGACGGCCCGCACCGATGTCTACAACTTTGGAGCAACGCTCTACTGGGCGCTGTGCGGCCAAAAGCTGCCGACGCTGTACACCTTGAAGAAAGGCGAGAACAGTTTCCTGGTCGACCAGGCACTTCCTTCACCGCGCGAGAGCAACGAGCGGGTGCCGGAAACCCTGTCCAATCTTGTCATGGAATGCGTCCGCACCAGTCCGTGGAAGCGGCCCGGCGACATGAACGATATTGCACGGAGGCTGGAACTAGTCCACCACGTGATGCAGCGTCCGAAGCGCCAGGCGGTCGCGAAGCTCGCGCTGGTATAGACAAAGCGAACTTCGCCCCGTGGGTGTGGGCGATGGTTCATCGGCGGGACGCCATCCCGTCCGCATAAAAGCCGGCGTTAAAACCGCCGGCTTTTTTTGCGGTCCCGTGGCTCTGCTGTGAAAAAGAGGAAGAGACTACTGCCCATTGCGCGAACGGGCGGATCTCGATTTTGCGGCAGCGCGCCCTGTCCGCGCCTCGAATTGAGCGGTAACCGTGGCAGCGACGCCGCCACGCACGGCGAACGCTCCGATCACCGTCATGCGCCGCGGCTTCAACACCGCGACCAGGTCATCCAGAATCGTATTAACCGCGGCTTCGTAAAAGATTCCCTTGTTGCGATAGGCGAAGAAGTAGAGCTTCAGACTCTTGATTTCGACGCAGCACTCGTCGGGCACATAACGGATGGTGATCGTGGCGAAGTCGGGCTGGCCGGTCACCGGGCAGACGCTGGTGAATTCCGGAAAGACGAATTCAACCTCATAATCGCGAGCTGGCTGCGGATTGGCGAAGGCTTCGAGAATCGTCCGCGGCTGGCGAATCTGCTCCGCGCCGATCGCGCTCGTGGTCCCGAGTTGTCGAAGTGGCTTGATCATTGGCTCGCGAAAGTTTCAGGACCCTCATTTGGGCTTGAATCTGGGGGCTGACCCTCGTCGGAAACGGCGGCCGACGCCGGCTGCAGATTGTTCGCTTCGGGACAGGGCACGTCAACGAGAGCCGCCGCCTCACCCGCGGGCTGATCCGCAATCGCATGAGTCACAATGATCTCCATGGAGAGTTCAACGGCATCTGGGGCCGGGAGCTCGGTCGGCATCGTCACGGGCTCGGGCTCGGGGACCAGCGGGCGGGGCTCTTCCATTGGCAGCGGCCGCGAAGCTTCGGTCTCAACGATCACCGCGGCTTCCGGAGCTGCTGACGACGGAGGCGCCGGCGGCGTCTGGCCCGGCCCGATCCGAGTCAACTGAACGATCCGGTCGAGCTTGAACGTTCGCCGATCGTTGCGAAGCTGGCAATGCGCCACGAGCAACGGCTCGCCCTTGAACCGGCGGATATGCAGCGGCTCGATCACTCGAAGCGTCCGGTTCTGCCGGCCGTCGAGGTATTCCATCATCACGCAGCAGCGCTGCTCGAGCGCCTCCTCCAACTCCAACGGCAGCAGGCTCTCGCGCGGCGACACGGGCAAAAGGCCCATCGGCCCGCCCTGCTCCCGAATCGCATCGCACAGGCTGAGGCCCCAACCGCCCACCGGCTCCATCAGGCGCTCGAACACCGCTGCGGTGGTCTGCGCATCCGCCAGGGCGCGGTGCGCGAGCGTCAGCTGCACGCCCAGGCGCGGCGCCAGCGACTGCAGCGCGTTGCCCCCGCGGCCAAAACGCCGCCTAGCGATGCGGACGGTATCCATCACCGGCACGTCGCCCAGCGCCGCCGTGATCTCCTCTCCGCTGCGCCGAAACTCTTTGCGCAGAAACGACAGGTCGAACCGGATGTTGTGTCCCAGCACAGCCGCCCCGCGAAGCAGTGCCATCGCGTCCGGCAGTTGATCCGCGAAGCGCGGTTGGCCCTTCACCATGGCCTGGGTGATGCCGGTGAAGGCCGTCACGCCAGGGCTGATCTTTCGCTGCGGGTCGATCAGTTGCTGGTATTCGCTCACCACCTGGCCCGCCTCGACGCGCACGATCCCCAGTTCGATCACCTTATGACCGAAGTCCGCCGAAGCGCCGGTGGTCTCGACGTCGAGGAACGCGAGGGGCGTCTCCCGCAGAGTTTGCATGAGCGAAAAAGGCACGACTAGAGAGCAGCCCGGAACAGTTCAATCGGCCGGCTGCCGGCGGAATCCCGCAATACGCCGATACGCCACGTTAATACGTTCGACAACAGTAGGTCGCCTCGAAAACGCGTCAAGCTGCTCTAGCGCTTGGAGATATGCTCAATTACCCGCGCGGTCCGTGCGCAGCACGCCAGGTCAGATCTGGATTCCAATGATCGAAGCCTCGAAGACTTGCGCGCCGTCGACGATGCCCTGAATCTTGCAGCACAGCCGCCGGTGCCGTTCCCACACCTTCAACCCCAGCAGGTACAGCCGTTTGCCGGGTGGGACCTGTGAACGGAAGCGGATTTCATCCGCCCCGCCGAAACCGATGAACCCGGTCCAGCCGACAAATCGGGAGGCGTAGAAGGCCGCCAGTTGGGCTCCGGCCTCGATCATGATCACGCCGGGCAAGAGCGGACGCCCGGGGATGTGCCCCTTCACCCAGAACTCGTCCTTGCCCACGTCCTTGTAGCCAATGATCCGGCCCTGCTCCTTGTCCGCGTAGACGATGGCATTGAGATGTTCCATCGCTCCGCGCTGAGGGTTGGCCTGTCGGATGGCCTCCTGATCGAAAAGAACAGCGTTCAGATCGATGCCGAAAATGTCGTACAGCAATTGAGGAGGCATTGCGACAGAGGTTGATGTGACGAAAGCACAAGGGAAAAGGCATCGGAATCCGCCGATGCGCCCTTTCCCTTCACTTTTCACGCTTGGAACTGGTCCGGAGCCATCATCGGCCGGCCTACTGGGCCGCGCCTGGCTCGGTTTCCCGCCCCTCGAGGATCTTCTTGCGCACATCCTGCGCGGCAGACTTGATCTCCTGCATCTTCTTGCGGACCCGGGTGCCCGCCGCCTTGTTTCCCCCAATGGCCTTGTTGACGTCGTCCTCGGCCTCGGTGACCAGCCGCTTCAAAGTCTCATATTCCTGCATCGATGCCTCCAATAGATCGAGATACGCCGGAAAACTGTATCGGGGGGGCTATTGAGTGTCAATTCAACGCCGCCAAGGCCGATGGCCCCACTGCACCGCCATTTTGGACCCTTGGGAAGCCCCTGCCGACTTTACCACCTTAGCGGCTGAGTAGCGCTGGCAACGCCCCTCAAACTCCGGTGCGCTTCGGCCTCGCCGCGTATAGCATGCCCTTGAAAAGTTAGCTGTCGGCCGATGAACCAAGTTGCGATCGCAAAAACCCGCAGGCGCGTGCGGCGCCGACCCTCCCGGCCGCTCATTATCGCGCTGTATCTGCGCGTCATTTTGCACGAGTTCCGCTGGACGTTATTGGCTCTCTCGTTCGCGGTTCTGTTCGGTGGGCTCGTTTACTCCCTAACCAGGGATTCGTCCGGAAGGCCGATCAATGCGTCCACGGCGCTCTACGGCGGATGGATGGCCTTACTTGCCCAGCCGATTCAAGGAATGCCGCAGACCGTTGGCCTGATGCTGATCACCGCCCTTTATCCGGTCTTTGGATTGATCCTCATCGGCGAAGGCATCGTCCGCCTGGCGCTGCTGATGGTCTCCCGGCGCGAAGGCGAGAAGGAATGGATGAAAGTCATGGCCTCAACCTACGACGACCACGTGATCCTCTGCGGCCTGGGGCACCTGGGCATCCGTGTTCTCGAACAGCTCGTCGAGGGGGGCGTGCCGGTTGTCGTGCTCGAGAAATCGCCGTCCGGACAGTTCATTCAAACGGCCAAGGCGATGGATGTCCCGGTGCTGATCCGCAACATGCGCGACGATGAGGCGCTGATCGAAGCCGGCGTCACCAGGGCGGCGGCAATCCTCATCTGCACAAACGACGACATGGCCAACCTGGAAGTCGCTTTGGACTCGCGGCGATTGAACCCGCGCATTCGGGTGGTGATGCGGCTGTTCGAGCAGCAGTTGGCATCGAAGATCGCGGCTGGGTTGAACGTCGATGCGGCCTTCTCGTCCTCGTCGCTGGCCGCCCCGCTGGTAGCCGCGCTGTCGGTTCGAACGAAGGTGCTCTCGACGACGATGATCGGTGGCGTGCCGCATGTCGTATCGGAGGTGCCGGTCGAGCCACAGAGCGCTCTGGCGGGGCAAACCGTGCAGGAGGTGGAGACGGAATACCGCTGTCGCGTCCTTGCCCGGAGCAACGCGGCGGGAGCGACCGATTCGCCGGCAACGGCGAGCATGCGGCTGGAGCCGGGCGACACGCTGATCGTGCACGCGGCGGCGAGTCAGCTTGCCGCGATGTCCGCAGCGGCCCATCGCGCGGACTGAGCGCGCCGTCGAAGCTTACCCGTCGGCGCTGAGAGCAGAGGCGAGGGGCGAGCGGCGTTCGTTCCACATTCGGTTGACGCGCTTGCCCAGCTCGATCCCGCGCTTCTCCACCAGGTGGAACAGCACCCACGCGACGGCGTAGCTCACCAGCGCGACTGGGACGAACAACAGCACGAAGCGCATCCGGCCGCGCAGCTCAACGTAGGCGCGGGAGCGCAAAAGCAGCGCCGCGATCGGGATCATCACCATCACATGGATCAGGTAGACGCCGTATGACGTATCGGCCATGAACTTCGCGAGCCGGTTGCTGAGCACCCATCGCACAAGTCGCAAGACGCGCCGGATTTGCAACGGATCGCTCATGATGTCGTAGAGCAGGAGCGCGCCGACCAGGGCCGCGAGAACGAGAATGTAGAGGGATGCTGTGAAGGCAGCGACCATCATCGCCAGGGCGAGAAGCCCCGCCGAGAGCGGCCCATTGGTCTTGCGATAGAACCACGCCTCCGCGAGCAGCATTCCGACGGCAAATAATGCGATCTTGAACGGCAGGAACGAAGGCTGAGCGAAGTTGCCGAACAATCCCGGTCGTGCGCCAAGATACGGCGCGACAAACACCGCCGCCAGCGGCGCCAGGAGGCACAGGAGCACGGTCAGCCACAGGTAAGAGAACCGGCGGTAGAGCAAGATCAGGAACGGGAAGACGGCGTAGAACTGCATCTCCAGTCCGATGCTCCAATCCGGCATCGCGCTGGCGCCGATATAACGCGGGCACATGCCGAAGAGGAAGCTGAGGTGCATCAACCAGCTGATCGCGTCCGCATGACGATGTCCCAGGTCCGGCGCGAGCACGCCATGGTAAGCAGAAGGGAACGGGTTGGGCGTGTTCAGGCGCATCGACTCGAAGTAGCTGTAGAAACCGAGGCCCGGAATCAACAACAGGTAATAGAGCGGCGCGATGCGGAAGAATCGGCGCACGTAAAACGTCCGCCAGGTGCGTGGACTTTCCCACGGCTCGGTATCCTGCCGCAGTCGATAGTGATACGTCATGAGGAAGCCGGACATGACGATGAACACGTCTACCGCCAGGGCCGGGCGGTTGAGCACGGGGATATTGCACCCCGCCCGCGCCACGCAGTGCCCCATTACCACCCACAGGGCAGCGAACCCCCGAATGCCGTCGAGAAAGGGGATCTGATTCGAATGGCCGGAATACGTCGGCGCTGCCGTCATGGACCCTGCCAAGTTTAATCGACGGCGTGCTCGCCCTCTTCGCCGCGCTTCACGATATCGCCTTTGGTAAACAGAATCGGCTTGAGCGTCGCCCGCCACTCCGGCTTGGCGCGCAGCAGGAATTCCAGGTCCATCCCGAAATGTTTGAACTCTTCCTTCTGCGCGTTACGCATGATCGCCTTCGCCTGCGCGTCTTTCTCCACCACCATCCGCTGCTCGTACCAGTCGATCGCCTGCGCCTCCTCGATCAGTGAGACGATCATCCGCGCAAACGTCCGCGTCACCTGCGGCAGTTCGTCAGGCGGCTCATGGTACTGGTCGAAGCCCATAGCTCACTCCTTGTGTCGCGCAAATCGAACCGGTAAGCAACAAGAAGATTCGACGGCCAGGCATGCGCAGAAGACTAGCGAATGCTTCTCCTCAGCGGCAAGTCGATCACATCACAATGCCGAATTTACGCTTGACTTTGCTACAAACCGACGATTAACTGTGTCAACCATGCGGATCTCCCTTCTGCCGCTGCGACTGAGCCTGGCCCTTACCGGGCTGCTTCTTTCGCGGGCACAATCGTAGGGAGTCCGTCAAAGAACATTGCCGACGAACCCTACGATGCGAATCGTGGGGTTTTTTGTTTGATTCAGTTTCGTGCAAGCCGCCGGGAACGATTTTACTCCCCGCGGCCCGGCCAGGAGCGACTATGGAAACGGTCCGGATCTTCGACACCACCCTGCGCGACGGCGAGCAATCTCCCGGGGCGACCCTCACCCTGCCGGAGAAACTGGAGATCGCGCGTCACCTCGAGGCGATGGGCGTCGACGTCATCGAGGCCGGCTTCCCGATCAGCTCCGAGGGCGACTTTGAATCGGTCAAGGCGGTCGCATCCGAGATCGTCAACAGCGTCGTGTGCGGACTGGCGCGCTGCGCCGCGCAGGACATCGAACGCGCGGGCGAGGCGGTACGGCACGCCGCCCAGGGGCGCATCCACGTCTTCTGCGCCACCTCGAAGATTCATCGCGAGCACAAGCTGCGCAAAGGGAAGGAAGAGATCATCAAGCTGAGCGTCAGGTCCATCAGGCAGGCGCTGGAATATACGAAGGACGTGGAGTTCTCCCCCGAGGACGCGAGCCGGACCGAGATGGAATTCCTCGAAGAGATCACGCAGGCCGCCGCGGAGGCGGGCGCGACGACGATCAACCTGCCTGACACGGTCGGTTACGCCACTCCCGAAAGCTATGGGCATATCTTCTCCCACCTCCTGCAGAAGCTGCCCATCCTGCGCGAGCGGAACATCGTGCTCTCTTCGCACTGCCACGACGATCTGGGACTGGCCGTCGCAAACTCGCTGTCGGCGATGATGAACGGCGCGCGGCAGATCGAGTGCACCATCAACGGCATCGGCGAGCGCGCCGGCAACGCCGCTCTCGAAGAGATCGTGATGGCGATGCGCACGCGCGGCGACTATTACAAGATCGGCACGCGGATCGACAGCACGAAGATTTTCCCCGCCAGCCGGATGGTCAGCACGCTCACCGGCCTGGCCGTCCAGCGCAACAAGGCGATCGTCGGCGAGAACGCCTTCGCGCACGAAGCAGGCATCCACCAGGACGGCATGCTGAAGTATCGCGAGACCTACGAGATCATGGACCCGGCGACAGTCGGCATCTCGAAATCGTCTCTGGTCCTGGGCAAACACAGCGGACGCCATGCCTTCAAAGACCGCGTCGTACAACTCGGTTACACGCTCAACGAAGAGCAGGTGGAGGCCGCCTTCCTGAAATTCAAGGCCCTGGCGGACAAGAAGAAGGAAGTATTCGACGAAGACATCGAGGCGCTGGTGGACGACCAACTGGAACTGACGCAGGGACTGTGGGAACTGACCGGCCTGCAGGTCACGTCCGGCTCCAACACCATCCCGACCGCGACCGTGACGCTGCGCGACAACACGGGTCAGACACTGCAGGACGCATCGGTGGGAGATGGGCCGGTGGATGCGATTTACTCGGCCATCCAGCGTCTGACGGGAATCAAGGTGTCACTGCACGACTACCGCATCCGCGCCGTCACCAAAGGGAAGGAGGCGCAGGGCGAAGTGCAGATCGAGCTGGATCACAGCGGACGGCGCATTCGCGGGCGTGGTCTGAGCACCGACATTCTCGAAGCCAGCGCGCTGGCGTATCTCGCTGCGATCAATCGCCTGCGCAGCCTGAACAACCGCGAAAAGCTGGTGACGCAGCATTCGGGGGTTTGAGGATCCGGTCCACCATGCGGACCCGGCAGAGCGCGATCGTCAATTCGCGGGCAGTAACTTCGCGAGCAGCTCGGCGTAGTAGGAGATGATCAGATCGGCGCCGGCGCGCTTGATGGCGACGAGCGACTCCAGAACGGCGCGGTCGTGCTCGAGCCACCCGTTTCTTCCGGCCGCTTCGAGCATCGCGTATTCGCCGCTAACTTGATACGCCACGACTGGAACGCTCACCTGGCGGCGCACCGCTGAGATCACGTCGAGGTACGGTCCCGCGGGTTTTACCATGACCAGGTCCGCGCCTTGCTGCACGTCGAGCTGCGCTTCGTGGACCGCTTCCTCCACGCCTCGGGCCGGGTCCATCTGGTAGGAACGCCGGTCGCCGAACGCGGGCGCGGAGTCGGCCGCGTCGCGGAAGGGTCCGTAAAATGCGCTGGCGTACTTCACCGCGTAAGCCAGGATCGCGACGTCGCTGAAGCCCGCCGCATCGAGGCCTCGGCGCAGCTCCCCCACCGTTCCATCCATCATGCCGCTCGGCGCGATCACCGTCGCGCCGGCCCGCGCGTGATTGACGGCCTGCTTGACGAGATCGCGCACGGTCTGGTCGTTTCGTACCGTCGAGCCGTCGTCCGCCATGGGCCCGCAGTGGCCGTGACTGGTGTATTCGCAGAAGCAAAGATCGGTGATCGCCGCCATCGGAAGCTTCCGGGATTTCGCCTGGCGCAGGAGCTCACAGACCACGTTGCGTTCATCCAGCGCCGCGGAGCCGGCCGCGTCTTTCTTCCCGCGCTCGATGACGCCGAAGACGAGAAAAGCCTTGAACCCCTCCTGCGCGCGGGTCGCAAGCCACGGCAGCGCGACGTCGATTGACATCTGATAGACGCCGGGCATCGACGGCACTTCCTGCCTGACGCCGCTGCCCTCGCGCACGAAGATCGGGACGATGAAATCACCGCGGCGAAGCGTGACGCGCTGCAGCACCGTTCGCAGCGGCTCGTTCAACCGCAGCCGGCGGGGCCGGATCAGCAGGTCAAGTGGATCATCCATCAAGCGGTATTATAGAGTGAAATCGAACCGGTCTCCCATCGTGATCACTATCACAACGCTCACACATGGCATTTTGACTCTCCTAAACCCATTCGATACCATCCGCCGCTTCGTCAGACGAGGAGAACTTCGATGCCCGAGCCGCTGAAGATGGTTTATGAGAAGGACGCGCCGCTCGATGCGCTGAAGGGCAAGACGGTAGCGATCATCGGCTTCGGCTCGCAGGGCCACGCCCACGCGCTGAACCTGCGCGAGAGCGGCGTGAAGGTCATCGTCGCCAACCGCAAGGACAGCACGAATGGACGGCTCGCGATCGAGCACGGCTTTGAGCCGATGAGCGTGGATGACGCGGTGAAGGCCGCCGATTTGATCGTCATGACCCTGCCCGACGAGGTGCAACCGGAGGTCTACACCAGGAGCATCGCGCCGCATCTCAAGGCGGGTAAGGCGCTGGGCGCGACGCACGGCTTCAACATCCACTTCAAGACCGTAGTTCCGCCCAAGGACGCCGACGTGCTGATGGTGGCGCCCAAGGGCCCCGGGCACCTGGTGCGCAGCGAGTTTGAGCGCGGCGGCGGCGTGCCCTGCCTGTTGGCGATCTTCCAGGATGCCACGGGCAACGCGCGCAAGATCGGCCTGGCCTGGGCGCGCGGCATCGGCGGCGCGCGCAGCGGGGTCATCGAAACGACCTTCAAGGATGAGTGCGAAACCGACCTCTTTGGCGAACAGGCGGTGCTGTGCGGCGGCCTCTCCGCGTTGATCAAGGCGGGGTTCGAAACATTGATCGAGGCAGGCTATCCCCCGGAAATGGCATATTTTGAGTGCGTCCACGAAGTGAAGCTGATCGTCGACCTGATCTATCAGGGCGGGCTCGATTACATGCGCTTCTCCATCAGCAACACGGCCGAGTTTGGCGACCTCACCCGCGGCCCGCGCATCGTCAACCAGCAGACCAAGGCGGAGATGAAGAAGATCCTCGCCGAGATCACCAGCGGGCAGTTCGCCAGGGAATGGCGCGCGGAGTATGAAGGCGGAATGAAGAATTTCAAGCGGCTGTATGAAGCTGACAATAATCATCCCGTCGAAGTGACCGGGCGCCGGCTCCGCAAGATGATGCCGTGGCTCAAGGCGAAAGAGCCGCCCAAATCCTGACGCGGCCATCTCGACGCTTCGGATCACCGAAGACAACCCGCGCGCAGCACCTCGCTCGCGATATACTTCCCGGCCTCATGGCGTGGCTCCTCTATCTCGCGCTGCTGATCCTACTGGTCGGCGGCATCGCGCTGGCCGCGGTGAACCTTCCCGGGCTGTGGCTGATGCTTGCGGCGGTTTGTGGCTACGCCTGGTTGACCGGTTGGGCGTACGTCGGCAAGTGGTGGCTGCTCGTCCTGTTGCTGGTCGCGATTATCGCTGAAGTAATCGACACATTCGCTGCGGGCGCAGGCGCGAAGCGAGCGGGCGGGAGCCGGCGCGGGACGATCGGCGCGATCCTCGGAGGAATCATCGGCGGGATCTTCCTCTCCTTCCTCATTCCGGTGCCGCTGCTCGGGACAGTGATCGGGATCTGCGTGGGGACCTTCTTCGGTGCGCTGGCCGGCGAACTGAGTGGCGGGCGGCATGTTGAACACTCGCTGCACATTGGCGTCGGCGCGACCAAGGGCAGGCTCACCGGCATGCTGGCGAAGGTGGCGATCGGCGTGGTCATGGCGGTGCTGATCGTGTGGCGCGCCTTTCCGGTCAAAGCGGCGGCGAGCGCTCGAGGCGCTCTGCCGGCCACGCGGCCGATCACCCGCGGCGTCCGCTGACCGCGCTGGGTTCTCTCGGTTATTTGTGGCAGTCCGCGCGGGGGGTTATCCTGCCGCTGTTAGCCTTCTGTTCAGCAGGGGTGTCCGAGCATGGCGGTTACGTTTGTCATCGGTCGCGCGGGCAGCGGGAAGACTTCCCGGTGTTTCAGTTCGATCGTGAATTCCATGCGCGTCGACCCGCTGGGGCCGCCCATCTGGTGGATCCTGCCCAGGCAGGCGACCTTTACCGCCGAGCGCGAGCTGACCTGTGCGAGCGGGCTCTCGGGGTTCTGCCGCACGCGTGTCGTCTCCTTCGAATCGCTCGGCCGGGAGGTGATTGCAAGCACGGGCGGCAGCTCGATCCCCGAAGTAACGCCGCTCGGACGGCAGCTGATCCTTGGGCATCTCGTGCGGCGATTGCAGCCGCAGCTTCGTTTCTTCGCGAGCGTCGCCCACCAGGCCGGGCTGGCGGCGGAGCTGGACTCAACCTTCGCGGAGCTCGAGCGGTCCGGGAAAAACGGCGCCGACCTGGGCGCGCTGATCGCGGACCTCGAGACCGCCAAGCCTGCCAACCTCGACGCAGCCTCGCTCCTCGCGAAGCTGCGCGACCTTCGTCTGATCTACGATGCATACGGCAACTTCCTGGGGCAGGACCGTCTCGACCAGCATCGCCGGCTCGCGCAGGTGCTGGACTGCGTCGCGCGGTGCGAGCTTTTCCGCAATGCCACGGCGTACGTGGACGGCTTCGTCGACTTCACTGCGCATGAGCGGCAGTTGCTGGCCGGGGTTTGCAAGGCTTGTCAGAAAGTGGAGATCGCGCTGACGATCGATCCCGCAAGCCGGACCCTCCGAGACCCGCACGTTTTGCCCGATGATTTGAGTCTGTTTCATCGCACGGAGGAGGCGTATCGCCGGTTGTGGTTCACATTCAACGAGGAAGGTGTGACGGTAGCGGAGGCGGCGCTGCTCGAGGAGTCGCACCGCTTCAAGAGCCGGGCGCTGGCGAGCATTGAGGAGCTTGCTTTCGGAGGGTCCACGCGTGTATGCGAAGACCCGAATGGGCTGACGCTCGTGGCCGCGCCGGACCGACGCGCGGAAGTGGACGCGGCGGCGCGGGAGATCCGCTCGCTGCTGCGCCAGGGCCATCGGCTGCGGGAGGTTGGCGTATTGGTGCGCGACCTCGAGTCGTATCACGCGCTGGTGGATTCGAGCTTTCGCGAGCACGGCATCCCGTATTTCGTTGACCGCCGTCGAACGGCGACGCATCACCCGCTGCTGCAGCTGGTGCGCAGCCTGCTTCAGATCGCGCGTCACGACTGGCCGCACGATGCCGTGATGTCGCTGCTCAAGAGCGGGCTGGCGGGCCTGCCGCTTTACGACGCCGATGCGCTCGAAAACTACGTGCTGCAACACCGCATCCGCGGCGGTGTCGCGTGGGAAATGGTCGAGCCGTGGAATTTCCGCCGCGCGCTGACCGCTGGAGAAGACGCCGACACGCCGGCGGCAGACGAGTCGGCGCGCATCGACGCAATGCGGCGCAGGCTGGTGGCTGCGCTGCTTCCGCTGATCTCGGGGCTGCGCCGGGATGGAACTTTGCCGGTCGGCGAGATCGTCACCGGCCTGTTTGAGACGCTCGAGCGACTCGTTGTGCGGCAGACGCTGGGCGCCTGGGCCGAGGCATCGAAGGCGGCGGCGAACCTGGAGCAGGGAAGCGAGCATGAACAGGTTTGGTCGGAATTGGTGGGCCTGTTCGATCAGATGGTCGAGTTGCTCGGGACGGAGGCGGTGGAAGCGGCGGACTTTGTCGATATTCTCGAAGCGGGGCTGGAGCGCTTCGATCTTGCCCTGACGCCGCCGACGGTCGATCAGGTGCTGGTCGGACAGGTGGACCGCACGCGAGCCCCCGAGCTGCGCGCGGTGCTGGGGCTGGGGCTGAACGCCGGTGAGTTTCCCCGGGCATCGCGCGAGACGTCGATGCTTTCCGATCCGGAGCGGCGCGAGCTGCGCTCGCGGCGGCTGGACCTGGAGCCGGACGTGCGCCGGCGCACCCTGGATGAATCGCTGCTCGGGTACACCGCCTTCACCCGCGCGTCCGAGCGGCTGTACCTCTCGCGGCCGCTCAGCGACGACGACGGAAAGCCGGCCGAGCCCTCCGCCTTCTGGGAGCGCGTGCTCGAGATGTTCCCGAGCGTGACGGTCACTCAAGTGCCGCGCGAGGATGACGATCCGCGCTACATCGACACGCCGCGGCAACTCGTCGTCTCGCTCATGCGCTGGGTGCGGCGCGGCGCGGCGAGCCACACCGATTCGGAGAGCCTCTGGCCTGCCCTCTACCAGTGGCTCGCGACGTACCCCCGCGACGGCGACGCGATGGACATGATGCGGTTCCGCGCATGGAGGGCGCTGGGATATACCAACGAAGCGCAGTTGTCGGCGGAAGTGGCCCGGCAGGTATTCCCCTCGCCGCTGCCGGTAAGCGTGTCGACGCTGGAGACGATTGCCGCGTGTCCGTTCCGGAACTTCCTCCGGCAGGGCCTCGGGCTTTCGCAGCGTGAATCGCCCGACGTGACGTCGCTGGACCTGGGCCGCCTGTACCACCAGGTGCTGGAGATCCTCGTCGGCGATTTGTTCGACAGAAAGGGAACGTGGGATGCGGAGAAGCCGCCCGTTTCGCGCGAGTCGATCAAGCGGTACGCGCAGGAAATCGGCAAGACGCTTCGCGGCGAGCTGATGATGAGCAGCGCGCGCAACCAATACCTGCTGGGTCGCGTCGAGCGGACGCTGGAACAGGTGGTGGCGGCGCAACACGCGATCCTTCGCCGCGGAAGCTTCCGGCCAAAGAGCACCGGAGTCGCCTTTGGCGGAGCGAGGCCGAAAGTGCCGGCGCTGCGGCTCAGGACGCCCAAAGGGGCGGAGCTGGTTCTCGATGGGCAGATCGATCGAGTTGACGTGGTCGAGGAGGGCGGCGGCTTCGCGGTGATTGATTACCGAATGACCGCAGCACCGCTCTCGCTCGGTCGGGCGTATCACGGTCTTTCGCTGCAGCTGCTGACGTATCTGCTCGTGCTCCAGGCGCACGGGCAGGAGCTCACCGGGCAGGCTCTCACGCCGGCCGCGGCGTTTTACGTGCAACTTCTGCGGCGGATCGACGATGTCGCGCATCCGGACGATGCGGGAGATCCGACCGATCCAAACTTCCATCTCAAGGTCAAGCCGCGCGGAATCATCGACGAGCGGTTCCTCGCCGCGATCGATCCGCACTTGAACGAAGGGCAATCGGATGTCGTGCAGGTGCACGTGAAGAAGGACGGCGACTTCGGCCACAGAGGCACCAGCGATGTGGCCGACGCGCAGGAGTTTGACTCGCTTCTGGCGTTGGTCCGGCGGCGTCTTGGCGAATTGGCCGACCGGATGCTGGCCGGTGAGATCGGGATCAGCCCGTACCGGATGAACCGTCAGACGCCTTGCCCGAACTGCGAGTATCGAGGCGTCTGCCGCTTCGAGACGACACTCAACCATTACCACCACCTTCCGTCGCTGAGCCGCAGCGGCGTCCTTCAAAAGCTGGCGCAGGCAACCAATGGGCGTTAGCAAGCCATCTTCCGCCCCCCACCATGCCGCCGGGTCTTCGGGAGCCCGAGCGGGCGCCGCGCCCACGCCGAGTGACCTCGAACCTTCGCGCCGCCGAAAGTGGACGCCCGCGCAATGGCTGGGGATCACTACAACGGGGCATAGCCTGCTCGTCTCAGCCGCCGCCGGCTCCGGGAAGACGGCGATGCTCGCCGAGCGCTGCGCCGAGTTGGTTTGCAATACCGAACAAGGCGCATGCGATGTTGACGAGCTTCTGGTGGTGACCTTCACGGAGTCCGCGGCGGCGGAAATGAAGGCGAGGATCCACGCGGCGCTGCGCGATCGGGCCGCCGCGCAGGCCTCGATCCGGCTGACGCACCAGCTGGCGCTGGTGGATCAGGCGAACGTCAGCACGCTGCATGGATTCTGCGCGCGGGTGCTCCGCCAGCACTTCCACCTGGCGGGCCTCGATCCCAGCTTTGCGGTGCTGGACGCGGAGGAGGCGAAGCTGCTGCGCAGCGAGGTGGCGCGGGACTTGTTCGCCGACCGCTTCGAGCTCGACGCGAGCGGCGATTTCCAGCGCTTCGTCGATGCGTATGGAGAAGGCGATGACGCGCGGCTCATCCGGCAGGTGATCAAGACGCATGAAATGCTCTGCAGCCTGATCGATCCGGCTGCGTGGGTCGGAGACGCGTGGGCCCGGCTGGAGGAGGCTGCAAAGCTTCCACTGCGGGCAACCCATCTGGGAGGCAAGCTCGATGAGGAGATCCAGCGCGGGCTGAGCTCACTCGATGAACGATGTGCTGCTGCGATCGAGCAGCTTCGCCGGGTCGGCGGCTTCGAGGGGTACGTCGCGCAGCTGAAGGAGTTGTCGCGCGTCATCGGCTACTGGAGGAAGGCGTTTGCCGATGCGGGTGTGGATGGGTTGTCGGAAGTGATTGGCGAGCTGCAGATCCCGAGCCTGCCGCGCGTTCCGGAAACAGCCTCTGGCAAGGCGATCGCGAAGGCGGCGGTCGATTCGGTCCGCAGCTACATGAAAGACGGAAGCTGGCGCGAGATGCTGCGGTTCTCCTCGGCGCAGTGGAAGGAAGGAATGATCCGCATCCTCCCGCACGCCAACGTCTTTCTCGAATTGCTCGAGCAATTCGGCACGCGCTACCGCGCGGCCAAGGGCGCGGCGCGGGTGGTCGATTTCTCCGACCTGGAGCGTGAGACGCTTAAGGTGCTGCGCGAGCCCGGAAGCAAGGCGCTGGCGCCGTCGCCGGCGGCGCGGGCGATGCACCGGCGGTTCAAGCACGTGCTGGTGGACGAATACCAGGACATCAATGAGGTGCAGGATGCGATCCTGTCGCTGGTCAGCCGCGAATGCGTCCGCGAGGAGCCGGGGCAGGTGCAGAACCTGTTTTGCGTGGGCGATGTGAAGCAGAGCATCTACCGCTTCCGGCTGGCGGAGCCGACGCGGTTCCTGGAACGGCAACGGAGCTTCCGAAACGACGCGGCCCATCGCTATGGGCAGGTGATCGATCTGCAGGCGAACTTCCGCAGCCGGCCGGCGCTGCTGGAGGCGATCAACGGCGTCTTCGAGCGGCTGATGACCGCGGAGGCGGTGGACATCGAATACGACCAATCGCACCTACTGCAGCCGGGGCAGGAGTATCCGCCGGGCGATGGCAAGACCACGTTTCGCGGCGCGCCGATCGAATTGCACCTGCTGCCATCGAAGCTTTCGGCCGGCGACGAAGAAAGCGGTGATGCTTCGGAAGCGCAGGACCTGGATCTCGACCGCACCGAGCGCGAGGCGGTCCTCGTCGCCAAGCGAATCCGCGAGCTCATGGGGATGGACGGCAAGCCCGGCATGTCAGTGATGCAGAAAGAGCCGGGCGGCGCGATGAGCCAGCGGTCCATCCGTTTCGGCGACATCGCGATCCTGCTGCGCTCGATGCGCTTCAAGGCCGATCAGTTTGCGGACATCCTCGAGCGGGCCGGCATCCCCGTGCACAGCGAGAGCGGCACCGGCTATTTCGAGTCGATGGAAGTTCGCGACATGCTCTCGCTGCTGAGCCTCCTGGACAACCAGCGGCAGGACGTGCCGTTCGCCGGCGTGCTGCGAAGCCCGTTGGCGGGATTCGCGCAGACGGAAGACAGCCTCGCGCGGATTCGGCTGGCGTACGACCGCGACGTTCCGTTTCACGAGGCGGCGGTGCGCTATGCCGAGGAGAAGGACGATGAGCTGGCGGCTCGGCTGCGCGAATTCTTCAAGGAGTTATCGGCCTGGCGCGACTTGGCGCAGCGGCGTCCGCTGGCGGAGCTCATCGCGACGATCTATGAGCGGACGGGATATCTCGCCTTTTGCGCCGGGCTCATTGGCGGAGAGCAGCGCTGCGCGAACCTGCGCTACCTGCACGAGCGGGCGGCGCAGTTTGGAGCTTTCCACCGACAGGGGCTGAGCCGGTTCATGCAGTTCCTGGAAAACCTCAGGGCCGAGTCGGACCTGGGGCAGCCTTCGGTGGCGTCGGAAGCGGACGACGTGGTGCGCATCATGAGCGTGCACCAGTCGAAGGGATTGGAGTTTCCGGTGGTCATCCTGCCGGACCTGGGCAAAGCGATCAATCTCGAGGATTGCCGCGGAAGCATCCTCGTCGACCGGCAGGCGGGGCTGGGGATGGCGGTCGTCGACGAGGAAAAACAGGTGCGCTACCCGTCGCTCGCCTCGACGTTGGTGAAGAGCCGGCTGCGCCAGCAGGCGCTGGCGGAAGAGATGCGCGTGCTCTACGTCGCGATGACACGGGCCAAGGAACACCTGATCCTCGTCGGCACGGCGGCGGAAGACGCGGCGCAGCAGTGGGCAGGGAGATGGGCCGGCCATGAAGGGCCGCTGCCGGCGGAGTATGTTCGCGGCGTCAGCAGCATGCTGGATTGGATCGGCCCGGCGGCGGCGGCGAGCGATCCGCGATCGGTGATTGAATTCATCATCCATGGTCCGGAGGAGGTGGGGTCGTGGGCGAGCTACGCGGAGAAGGTGCAGACGCTCACGGCGGTGCAGGCGCGGATGGCGCAGCTCGAGCCGCTCTCCCCGGCGCCGGAGGCGGATGAGGTTGCACGGGAATTGATCGAGCGGCTCTCGTTTCAGTATCCGTATGAGGCATATTCAAAACTGCCCGCGGCTGAAACAGTCACCGGCAGCCTGATTGTCGATGAAGCCAATTTTGGCGCGGCGCCTCGCGGCGGCGGCCTGGTGAAACCCCGCTTCCAGCTGGACGCCCTGCCGGCGGCGGCGTCCGATGTGGGCGATGCGGTGCATTTGGTGCTGAGACACCTGGATTTCGCCGCCTCGTGCGACGCGGCGGACGTGACTCGGCAGGTGAACGAACTGGTCGAGTCGAGAATGCTCACCAGCGGTCAGGCCTTATCCGTTGACCCGGCATCGATTGCGTGGCTGATGAAAAGCGATGTAGGCAGGCTGTTGCGGGAAGGTGGAAAGAAGGTCCGGCGCGAGCTGCCGGTCCATTTCCCGCGGCCTGCGCTGGCGGAGGTTGGTCCGGCTGAAGAGCCTGCGCCAATGGACCGGGTGATGGTTCGCGGACGACTGGACGCACTCGTGCCGAGCGAGCAGGGCCTGGTCCTGATCGACTACAAGACGGATCGCGTGGGCGCGGAGGAGGTGGCGCAGCGCGCGGAGATCTATCGGCCGCAGATGGAAGCGTACGCGGGAGCGATTGAAGCGATCTCGGGGAAGCCGGTGGTGCGGGTGCTGCTGGTTTTCCTCACGCCGCGGGTGGTGCATGCCTTGTGACGCATTTGTAGCACGGGCGTCCCGCCCGTGTGAGCGACTTGGGAACTGCGAAACATTTTCATCACCGCATCGTCAACACGGGCGAGACGCCCGTGCTACGTCCTTCAAGCCGACGGTGCGGGCGCTTCGGCGGCGGCCATGAGGCGGAGGAGGTGCTCCCCAGCTTTTTGAATCGGAGGGATGGATGCTCCGGGTTTTTTGCGACAACTCATACGCCCTGCGAGCCGAAAGCCGCACGCGCGGGTCAAGCGCTTCGTAGGCACGCCAGAAACTGGGCCGGGTCAGGAATGCGAGAGCTGTGCGGACGTTCGAGGAAAAAGCGTCGACGATCTGGCGGGTTGGCGGCGGTGGATTGATGGTTGGCGGATGGCGGGTGGATTGCATCGGTTGGTCAGGCGACGGGCTCGAGGTGGCGGGTTCCTGGAGGCGCGATGGCTGGGCGGTGGGAGCTTCCTGGGGATTCGATGGATGGTCGATGGTCGCGGCTTGGGGAGGGGATGGTGCGGCGATGGGGATCGGATGGGGTGCGCTTGGTTTTTTCGCGTGAAAACCGTCGTTCTGGAAGTTCTGGGGGCTTTTGCCATTGTGGGGCACCGGCTTTGATGATCGAGCCCGATGGGCAAAGGAATCACTACGAATACGGCGGCATGGGGCGGCGAGACGAAGGTGATCTGGAGGGAGGCGTTTGGTGACAGCCGCGCTGGCTGCACTTCCTTTTTGCGCGCTGGGCGCAATTGAATTCACGTCGACGCACATTTGGTGGCGTGGCCAGAGCCGATGAAGACGCGTGCGGCCGATCGCAACGAGGTTTTGGAGCGTGCCCTACAATGGCGGGATGGAGCTGCCGTTCTTGACGCGCGAGTTTGGCGGCATCGGCGGGACGATCAAGAATCGGCCGGAGGATTTCTTCGTGCAGGAGCTGCCGCTGTACGAGCCGAGCGGCGCGGGCGAGCACGTCTACTGCGAGATCCAGAAGGTCGGCATCACGACGTTCGAGGCGATCCGGCGGATCGCGGCTGCGCTGCGCATTTCTTCGCGCGACATCGGGTATGCAGGACTGAAGGACGCGCACGCCGTGGCGCGGCAGTTGCTATCGATCCGGGGCGTCACCGAAACGCAGGTGATGTCGATGGGTTTGCCGGATATCTCGGTGCAGTGGGCGGCCCGGCATGAGAACAAGCTTCGGCCCGGGCACCTGGCGGGCAATCGGTTCGCGATCAAGGTGCGGGATGTCACGCCGACGGACGTCGTGAGGCTCAAGCCGGTGCTTTCGCTCCTGCAGCAACGGGGGATGCCGAATTATTTCGGCGAGCAACGATTCGGGCGGCGGGGAAACAATGATTTGCTCGGGGCGGCGCTGGTTCGCGGCGACGATGCAGCAGTGCTGAAGCTTCTGCTGGGTGGTCCGGATCCGGCTTTGGATTCGGAACAATCGCTCGAGAGCCGGCGGCGGTTTGAGGCGGGAGAGTTGGAGCTGGCCATGGAGCGGATGCCGCCGGGCAACGCGATGGAGCATCGGGTGCTCGCCCGGCTGATCAAGACCGGGCGGGCAGGGGCGGCGGTGGCGTCGATCGATCAGAAGCTGCGCCGCTTGTGGATCTCGGCGCTGCAGTCGCGGCTGTTCAATGCTGTTGTCGCGCGGCGCATCGACTCGCTGGACCGCCTGCTGCAGGGGGACGTCGCCTGCAAGCACGAGAACCTCGCGTGTTTCCGGGTGGATGACGCTGCCGTGGAACAGGCGCGTTGCGACGCCTTCGAGATCAGCCCGACTGGTCCTCTGCTGGGATATCGGATGATGCTGCCGGAAGCGGAAGCGCTGCGGATGGAAATGGAGATCTTCGAAGCGGCGGGGCTGGCGGCGGGAGATTTCCGGAGCGGGCACCTGGGGAAAGTGAAAGGTGCGCGAAGGCCATTGCGGGTGAAGCCTATGGACGTGGAGTTGGCGGCGGGTGTCGACCAGCACGGCGCCCACATCACGATCGCGTTCACTCTGCCGGCGGGTTCGTTCGCGACGGTTCTTCTACGCGAGCTAATGAAGGCAGACCCAAGGCCGGCCGAGGCAGGCGAGTGAAATCCATCAATAGATTTGCCGGTGCAGCGCGGGCTCAGTATAAAGCGTCGCCTGCCGGGGCGGCTTGCCGCGGCAAATCGTATGGCTGCCAAGCGGAAAACCAAATCACGGCGCGGCCAGCGGCTTGGATCGAACGATACGCTCATCTCCGGCACGATGCTCACGGCAGCGGTTGACGCGATTCTGAAGCGAACGCGGCTCGATCGCCGGCATGATGTGCCGTATCTGGCGGGCTACAGCAGCGACGGCAAGACGATCTTCATCGACAAGGATCTGCCGAGGTCGTTTTTATTGCGCGGGAAACGCGTGCAGATCGATCGGTACCTGATCCTCCATGAATCGATCGAGAAGACGCTACTTGACCGGCTGGGCCTCCGTTATCAGCACGCGCACCAGATTGCGTTGCGGGCCGAGGAGGCGGCTGTCCGCGCCAAGGGGATCTCGTGGGAGGCGTACGATCGGTTCATGCAGAAGTACATCAAGGAGGCGGACGACAATCTCGAGCGCCTGCCGAAAAACCTGGACATCAAGCCCTATCGCGACGAGCGCGACTTCAAGTTGCTGCGGCGAATGCAGGCCGATCTGAAGTCGCGACGCCGCAAGGTCAAGAGGAACGCGCGATAGCAGCATCACCCTCGAGGAGCAATCATGACAAGGTTGGGCAGTGCGCCCACCACCGTTTCGCCCAGCGAGCGAATCTTTGTGGGAAGCGAGGTGCGTGAATCACAAATCTTCGGCAAGGGATTGTTCGCGGCGCAGGACGTGAAGAAGGGAACGATCGTCTGTAGCTTCACGCTCGGCGCGAAAGTCATGACGGAGCAAACTTACGTGCAGGCCTGCGACGATGGGATCATGCCGATCATGCGCACCGGCACGCGCTACGCCGGGCGATACTTCACCTTCGGCAACGAAGATGCGCCCTACAACTTCATCAACCACAGCTTCACGCCGAACCTGTTGTGCCATTGCGGCGTCGTGCTCGCGCTGCAGGACATTGGTTGCAGCGAAGAACTGACGCTCGATTACCGCTTCCTCATCGACACTATCGACATCGCCGCTTATGACGACGCCCCCACCGGAAGGCCCATCCGCGGGTTCCCCGCGAAAGAGGCAATGCTCCGCTCGGCCAGATTGCTGATCAGGTTGCTGGAAGAAGTGGAGGAGTGGGACGGGTAGTGAAGGCACGACAAACCAGACGCTTCACTCGCCGCCTCGAAGATATCAGCTGAAGGTGAACTGCGGCTCCGCAAGCGTGTTGTTGACCAGTGCTCCGGTGATCGAGTCCAGCATCGTGCTGCCGTTCGAGCCCGCCAACGGCCGCGCAATCTTCCCGGAAAGGATGTCCGCCGATGTCGTGCCGATCAGGTTGATCTGGACGGCGTTACGCGTGATGCCGCGGACGACTTCCATCCCGCCGCCAGTGCTCGCCAACTTCAGGCTGACGTTGTCGCCGTCGCGGTCGAAGAATGTGAGTTTGTTCCCCAGCGCGACATAGCTTGCCGAATCGTCGCCGGTGATGTCATCGAGGTTGCCGTCAAGCTTTTCTCCAATGGGTGAAGCGATCCTGCCATCCTCCCTCGAGTGCACGTCCACCTCGTAAAACTGGTTGGTCTTGAGAGCCTTCGTCGGCGTCAGCGTAATCGTGCGCGCCGCGGCGTCGTACACCACTGACCTCAGCACAACGCGCTGCCGCGAAGGAACGCCGGTCAAGCGCTTCTCCTTCACCGCGAATACTTCGTAGTTCGCCTTGTCCTGCGCCAACCCGGGATCCAGATCGCCGTTGAAGCTAATGGTGATGGCGCTGATCTTTTTCTTCGCGCCGCTGAGCAGGTGCATACTCACGATCGATAGCGGCCGCACCTCGTTGGTCACACTAAGGACCGCTGACGATTGCGAGCCAAGTTGAACCGATCCGGTCGGCGTGCCGAGGTTCACCGAAATGGTCTCGGTGCCTTCCGTCTCGAAATCGCGGATCACGCGGACCGTGATCGTCTTGCTCGCCTCTCCCGCGGCAAAGTTAAGCGTGCCCGAAACCGGGCGGTAATCCGTGCCGGCGATTGCGGTGCCGTCGCTGGTCGTGTAGCTCACGCTGGTCGCTTCGGCCAGGGTTCCAAGCCTCGTGACAGTGATCGCCACAGAACCATCCTTCTCGGTGGCGGTGTACGTGGGAGCACTGAATTGAATGCTCGAATCGTTGTCATTGATCACCACCGCGGCGACATTCCCGGCCCCCAGCACAACCCCGCTGGTGGGATTGTTGAGGGTGACGGTGAAGGTTTCGTCGCCCTCTGCGGTTGCGTCCTCAAGGATTGGGATCGTGAAGCTCTTGCTTGTCTCGGTATCGGCCAGCAGGATCGTGCCCGCGCTCGGCGAATAGTCCGCACCCGCGGTGGCGGATGCATCGCCGGTCGAGTAATCGACGGTGATGGCCCCCGCGCTGCCATCGGTGCGGGTAACCGTGAGAGTGATCAATGCACCGGCTTCGCCAACGGCGTAGGTCGGCTGGCTGAACTGCAGTGTGCCAGGCTTGGCGATGTCCGTACCCGGCGTCCCAACCACCTGCGTGCTGCCCTGCAGGCGCGACAGGAAGATGCCGCTATCGAGAACGTCATCGCCGGTGTCGGCGATCGCGAATGTCAGCGTGTGCGTCGTGAGCGCCGTGTTCAGCGGCGCCTGCGTGCGGATGTGCGGCGTCAGCCCGTCGTATTCAATGTTGAAATCCACGGAGGTCGTGCCGTTGACGACGCTCGTATCGCTGGTGGTCAGGCCGGAGTTGTTGAGCAGGAAGAAGTTGTTGTTGACGGTGATCGGGCGGTTGTTGCTGTCGAAGCTGATCTGCGTGCCGTCGAGATAAGCGCCGAAGGCATCGTTGAATCCGCCGACGAAGTCGGGGAATTCCTCCGAACCAAAGACGAAGTCGAAGATGATCGAGCGGGTGTCGGCGGCGGTCGTGAAGGTGAGCGTGAGGACATTGGCATCGAAGGTCTGCTCGCCGACGAGCGTGTCGAGGTTGGCGGCGCCGTCGGTGCCGACGATCACGCTCTGGTCGTTGCTGGTCGTATCGGGACGATTGACGTTGGGCCCCAGCGCTCCGACGGCGGAGCCGCTGGTGAGCAGCACTCCATCGGCAAGAGAGAGCGATGTGCTGCCCGAGGAAAGCGCAAAACCGCTGAAGGTCCCGCCCTGCCCGTTCGCACCGATGTACGATGCGCTGGCAACTGTGATGCCGGTGCTCGGCACCACCAGCGCATCGGTCAATGTCGAGGTTGGCGTCGAGGGATTGTAACTCGTGACCGTTAACGCCATGAGCGTTCGGTCTTCCAGCGGTTCGATGGTATAGCTGTGACGGCCGGAACGAATTGGATGTCGCACAGCCTCATCCCCCTTTAAAGCAAAACCCAGGGCGGCTGAAAGCGCTTCCGCCCTTTTCCTGAAGCCCTGAATACGTGTCTGGATACCCGTGACCATGACCCTAACATCTAATGAGTTCGGTAACAAGATTGCTGACGGCCAGCGCCAGCGGCGCGGGTCAGGAATAGGCTTGAATCCGCTCTGAAACCGTCTGAAAGATGCCGATTCGCTCCAGACGTTGGAACGATCCAAAAGAGCCGGACGACGGGTCTGGCTGTTAATCTGCCGTTATCGGCCGAGAGGTGTGAGCCGCGAGTCTCAGACTCAGGTCCAACGATCATTCCGGGCGGTCTAGTGCTCGTGGTAGGCTTGGAGGCGCCCTCGGCGCACTTCTGCCGCACCGAGGTCGACCGCGAATCGGTCCGGAATAGGAGCCCTCATGCCGGTTGAAGCTTATGCGGCGCCTTCCGCCAGAGCGAAGCTGGAGCCGTTTCATTTCGTGGGAGGACCACTCGGTCCGCACGAAGTGAAGATCCGCGTGACGTGTTGCGGCGTCTGCCAGAATGACCTGGCGATGATCGACAATGATTGGGGCTTGTCGGAATATCCGCTGGTGGCGGGCCATGAAATCGTGGGCACGGTGGCGGCGATCGGGCAGGATGTAGACGGCCTTCCGGTCGGGCAGCGCGTGGGCGTGGGATGGCAATGCGGCTCGTGCGCCGAGTGCGAGTATTGCGCCCGGGGGGAGGAACACCTGTGTGCCAAGGAAGAACGAACCATCGTCGAACATTGCGGAGGGTGGGCCAATTCCGTGAGGGCGGAGGCGCGGTTCGCCCTTCCCATTCCGGAAGCGATTCCCTCCGTTGAGGCCGCGCCCCTGCTCTGCGCCGGGAGCACCGTATTCGCGCCCATCTTGCACCACCGCGTAACCGCCCAGATGAAAACCGCGGTCGTCGGCTTTGGCGGCCCAGGACACCTGGCGGTCCAGTTTCTGGCGAAGAGCGGGTGCGAGGTGACGGCGATGTCGCCAACTCGAAACGAGGCCGCCGACGCGCGAAAGCTGGGCGCCGCGCACTTCATTGCGACGGAAGGCACATCGGAGCTGGAAAACGCGCCGCACACCTTCGACTTCATTCTCTACACCGCCGCGGCGCCGCTCGCCTGGGAGCAATATCTGCGGGCCCTGCGACCGGGAGGAACCCTGGTGTTGTGCGGGCTTCCGGATGCACAGTTGAAGTTCTCGGTCTCTCAGCTGACGAGCGAGAAGAGAATCGCCGGGGCGCGCTGCGGAAGCCCGTCCGACATGGCGCGGATGCTCGCGTTCGCTGCGCGGACCGGCGTGCGTCCGATGATCGAGACGTTTCCGATGCGCGAGATCAACGCGGCGGTCGAACACGCCCGCGCCGGAAAGGCACGTTATTGCATCGTGCTCGAAGCGTAATCAGGGAGTAATCACCCCGTTGCTGATCCAACCGACACCGGCGGCAGATTCTTCTCGCCGATCGGGCCTTGGGGGGACGTCCATTACGTAGACAATTCTGACCTCCTCCGCTACGCTGCTGGGCGAACTTCGTGAGGGTTGCCGGCTCATTCCGGCGAGCTTCAATCCCCTGCATCGCCGCCTGGTCCTCTTGGAGGAAGTCTGTGCGCTTGCTATCCCATCTGCAGGTCTTTCCGATCGTTTTTTCCGCCGTCTTCGACAAAATCGCGGTAGAGCGAGGCCGCCGTACGCGCGGCGCGTCAGCGCGAGGCGCGATGCTGCCGCTCGAGCGCCTCGAGCGTCGCGCCCTGCTCTCGGCTGTGGTCACAGAAGTAATCCCGACGCTCGACCTGCCCGAAGGCGGGAGCACGGCCATCGATCTGAGGCCAAAGTTTGACGATCCGCAACACCCCGGGACAGTGACCCAGTTCGAAACCTCGCAGGGGAACATCCTCGTTGAGCTGTTTGATTCCCGGACGCCGCTGACCGTCGCGAACTTCCTCAACTACGTAAACAGCGGCCGATACATCAACACGATCTTCCACCGCTCGGTGAGCAATTTCGTTGTTCAGGGCGGCGGCTACGACCGGCTTGGCGTGCACGTTGAAGAGTTTCCGCCGGTGCCCAACGAGCCGGGGATCCTGAACAACTCCGGGACCATCGCGATGGCCAAGCTTGGCAACGATCCTAACAGCGCCACGAGCGAATGGTTCTTCAACCTCCGCGACAACACTGACCTGAATACGCAGAACGGCGGCTTTACGGTGTTCGGCCAGATCATCTCGGGCGACGCGACGCTGCAGGCGATCGCAAACCTGCAGGTGGTGAACATCTCCGACGTCAACCGCGCCTGGGACCATTTACCGGTCCAGGGCCAGTCCAGCAACGGCCAGGTAAACAACGAAAATTTTGTGCTCGTGAATACGATCACGGTCACCCCAAAGCTCTCGTTCGCGGTCAGCAGCGACACGCCGAATCTTGTCAACCCAACAATCAGTAGCGGGGTGCTGTCGGTCAATCCGGTGGCGGGACAGTCGGGCATCGCTCACCTCTCGATCACCGCCACCGACCTCTTCGGCGCTGAGACAGTGCAGACGGTGCGCGTCCGCGTCGCCGCATCCGCCCCGCGCACGCTGGATGTGCCGCTCAGCGGCAATGGACAATCCGTCACATGGAAACAGGAAGACAAGGAGACCGGCACGTTCAGCCTCTTTGGACCGGGGAGCGGCGTGTTGCGTTTCAGCGGCGACGGGCTCAGCGTCCAGGGCGGCCGGGTGCGCGGCGCCAACGTGCAACTGGAGACCGTGAACCTCACCGGCACGACCAGCGGCAGCACGATGTCGATCATCGGCCGCGGCTTGAAGCGCGGCTCGGCGCGCGTGGGGGAGGTGACGGTTGACGGATCACTGAGCAAGGTGGCTCTGACGAAGGCCGTGCTGCTGGGCGACATGACTGTGAGCGGCGGGGTCGGCCGATTGAACATCGACTTCGCCCGCAGCGGCGCCATCACCGTGGGCGCGCGCTCGCGGCCGCAGAGCACGATGGAGATCAAGTTGAACTCCTGGAGCGACGAGAACCTCACCTCCGCCGCGCCCCTCGGACTCATCCGGTCATTCTCCTGGGGCAATAGCGATGTCGTGAGCGAAGGATTGAAGGCACCGTCGATCGATTCAGTGAAGGCGCTGGGTAGTTTCTCGCCCGGTGTTGTGCTGGCGGGCGATGGCACGAATAAGACCCTGGGTCGGTTCCGTTCGTTCGGTCCGATCGGCGGAGTGTGGAGCGTGCCGGGCAAGCTTCCGGTGCTTGCCGTTGGTTCGGTTGCGGGCGACTTCGATGGGACGTTCGACAACCCCATCTCGGTGCTGAACGTCCGCGGCAGCTTCAGCGGCCTGCTGACGGCGCCGTCGATCCAGAGCATGAAGGTCGGCAGTTTTATGCGCGACGCACAGCTGACGCTCACTGCCGCGCTCGACCCGAAACGCAAGGCGCTTGGCTCTCTGCAGGTCGGGCAGTCGATCACGCGCAGCGCGATTCTCGCAACAGGCAACATTGGCAGCGTCAAGGCGGACAATATCGGCTCTGCGGTCATTTTCGCCGGCGTTACGCCGCAGGTCTCAGGCGAGATCGTCCCCACCGCCGCCAGTGAGTTCACCAGCGCCTCGCGGATCGATTCAGTGACCCTTCATCCGTCGAACAAAACCGTTGGTTTCGCCGGGAGCGGCATTGCTGCCAGCTCGGTCGGCGCCCTCAGCCTCGGCTCGACGCGGGTGGATAACGGCGGCACCACCTACGGCATTGCAGGCAGGACGATCGATTCAATCAAAGTCCGCGACATCGTGAGCAAGAAGTCAATCACGGTGAAGAGTGTGCAGGACGCGACGGCGCTTGCGACGCAACTCGCGCAGGTCGGCCTCGATTTGAAGGACTTCAAGATCAGCGTCTTGAGTTGACGACCGCGCGGCTCGCCTATCCGACTACAACATTTCCAATGATGCCGCCGTTTGCCGCGCTGCCGTTCAGGTCTTTCACGAGACCGCTGACGAGCGAGAGCGTATAGGTTCCCGCGTCAGGTAAGCTGCGGTCCGGCGCCCGACCGAGCGCTCGGTAGGAGGCCACGAGGGAACCCGATTTGGATGGCTTAACCTTCAGCAGCGTGGCCGGCAGGGACGCGCCGCCTGGGCCGCTGATCACTATCTCAGCACCGGTGATGGTTGCCGGATCAACTCCCGCCGGCGAGGAGAAGGTCATTTTGAATTTGTAGGAACTGCTTGCCCTGACTGCCGACTTTCCCGCGAACAGCGCTGCCGGGCCACCGCCGGATACGAGCCCTCCGAGCGAGGTCGCGGTCGCTGGGGCGAAGGAGGCCTCCGCGGCGCTGGCGGTGAAGATGTCGAGCGGCCCGGTGTTGCCGGGATCGTCGCCCGTGCTGTTCGAGTTGTCGGCCCACGCCGGATGCAGGACGCCATCAAAGAAGTCGAGGCCTGTGTAGTCGCCCAGGTCAATCCCGTTGTCCGCACGGCTGGCGTTGGAAGTTCCCTCGCTCACCTGCTGGTTGGGCGAGAGCCGGACACCTTCCGCGACAGGAGTGCCCACCGTCGCGAAGAGCTGCACGTCGTCATTCGGCAGGGCGTTCGAGTCGCTGGCAGAGTTCAGTCCGCGATCGTTCCGCGCATCGTACCAACTGATGGCGAAGGCGCCGCTGGTGTCGTCGACGGCGAGGCGCGGAAGCATCTGCGTGTTGCGCCCGCTGTCGTCGTTGACGCGGATCGCATTGCTCCAATGGGCGCCGTTGTCGTCGGAGTAGCGCAGCAAGGTGTCGGTGTTGTCGGAACTCTTTGAAACGCGGTCGGTATAAGCGACATAAGCGCGACCGTTAAACGCGCCACCACTGCGGTCGAAGCCAAGGCTCGCCTCCACATCGATGCCGCGCCGCGGCTGCGCGGGAAGCCGGAGGAACCCTCCAACGTTGGTCGCTGCGATCTGCACCCGCGCGCCGAATGTCTGCGGGCCAACGCCGTCGGGATCGACATTCATCATCAGCCGCGACGATTCGCCGCTGCCGCGCTGATAAGCGACCATCACTTGCCCGGCCGATCCGATTGCGACATCTCCGAACTGTCCGCCCTTCGAGCCTGGGAGGTTCTGCAGCTTCCCAAATTCTCCGACCTGCCCGAGCCCGCTGACACTTGCTCCGCCGGCCGATACTTGCCCGCCCTTTGAAAACATGACCCAAACCTGCCCCGCGCCGCTGACGACGGTGGGCTGATCGAGCCTACCTTCGAAGCTTGTAAGGTTGTCGAAGGTGCGGCCGCCATCAGTGCTCAGCAGCAGGCGCATGCGGGTTTCAGCGGCGTTAAGGTAAACGAGATACAGATTGCCAAACTGATCGAAGGCGGAGCTGGGGTCGCAGCAGGCGGGGTCGAGATGGTCGGAACCGTCCGCGATCACCTTACTGGTCCAGCTCGCGCCGCTGTCGGAGGAGACCGCGGTAAACAGTCCGTCGCCAAAGTCGATGTTCGAAGCCGAAAACAGACGGGATGGATTGTTTCGATCGATCGCGATCGCCGCTTCCGCCTGATTGCCGTTCAACTGGCTGATATCGACATTGGGGAAGTTCGAACTCAGCAACACTCGCGCTTCAAGCGACTCGACAGCACGATCCCGGGTGAGAGACGTCCGCTGACTGACGGTCTGAGCCGACGCGCTCACTCGCATGTTCATCCTTATGTTCGTCACGCTCGATCGTGCGTCGCGCGTCTCTTCCCAGCAACCTGATTGCGCTTCGCGCGAATGATGCTTTTGTAGAGGTTTTTGCGGCAAGTGCCAAGCGTCCATGCTCATCGCGTCCATGCACTTGCCCGTTCCCGGGAACGATGATTCGCCGTAGCATGCGGCGCGGAAGATGGAGTGAACATGGACGAGACGACTCTTCGCAGCCGTCTAAGCGACATCGGGCAGGCCGACGCGCTGCGATTTCTCAAAGATTTGGACGAATCCGGACGCGAGAAGCTCGGGCAGCAGATCGAAGCATTGGATCTGAGGAGCATTGCCGACCTGGCCGACACACAAGTGCGTAATAAGGCGCCGATTCCGCTGCCGAAAACCATCCAGCCAGTTCAGGCTTTCCCGCGCATCCCTGATCCCACGCAGAAAACCCTTTACGAAGATGCCGAGAACCTCGGGCGCGATCTGCTCCGGCAGGGGAAAATCGGTGCCTTCCTCGTCGCCGGGGGGCAAGGCACCCGCCTCGGCTACGAAGGGCCCAAGGGCGAATACCCTGTCACGCCAATTAAGAGCAAGTCACTCTTCCAGGTCTTTGCCGAGCAGATCATGGCGCACGCACGCGACTGCGGCCGCGCCATCCCCTGGTACATCATGACCAGCGCTGCCAACGACATGGCCACGCGCGAGTTCTTCAAGAAGAACGCGTTCTTCGGCTTCAACCCCGACGAAATCTTCTTCTTCCAGCAAGGCATGATGCCCGCATTCTCCATGGACGGGAAGATGCTGCTGGCTGAGCGCGACTCGCTCGCACTCAGCCCCGATGGGCACGGCGGCAGCTTGCGCGCCCTTTCGAAGAGCGGCGCACTGGCCGACATGCGCCGACGCGGCGTCGAGCATCTTTCGTACTTCCAGGTAGACAACCCACTGGTTCACTGCATCGATCCGCTGTTCCTCGGCCTGCACGCGTTGACTGGAAGTGAGATGAGCAGCAAGACGATCCCGAAAGCCGACGCGCTGGAACGGGTTGGCAACTTCGTCGTCGGCGACGGCATCGTGCAGGTCATCGAGTACAGCGATTTGCCCGAAGACCTCGCGAAGCAGACAAACCCCGACGGCAGTCTCCGCTTCAACGCGGGGTCCATCGCGATCCACGCGCTGAGTGTCGCGTTCGTCGAGCGCTTGAACGCCGGCGGAAGTCTTCGTCTTCCGTGGCATCGCGCCCAGAAGAAGGTGGCATTCGTCGATGAGCACGGGCAGCCGGTGAAGCCCGAGGCGCCAAATGCGGTAAAGCTCGAACAGTTTGTATTCGACGCGATCCCGCTGGCCAGGAATGCGCTGGCCTACACCACCGACCGCGCGGAGGAATTCTCGCCGGTGAAGAACGCCCAGGGCGTCGATTCCCCCGTCACCTGCCGTCGCGATCAGATCCGCCGGGCCGCCCGCTGGCTGCGCGAGTGCGGGACGGAGGTGCCGACCAAGGACCATGAGCCCGACGCGACGCTGGAGATCTCGCCGCTGTGGGCGACGTCGGCAAATCAGCTATGCGAGCGCGGCGCGAAGCCCCAGCGAATCAAGAACGGCGCTGTCGTCTACTTCGGCAGCAACGGCGTCGAGGGCGACGTATAGCAGCAGACATGGGCAGCGGACAAAGCTTCACCCGAAGCACTCGACCGCATACGGGTTCCGAGCAATCGTCGTCGATTCTGAAGGAAATTGAATCGCGCTGCGCGCTCAAACCAGGCAGACCATTGCGCTCGTCGATTCGCAGTCGGTCGCGAGGGGCTGTCCTCACGCTCGTGCCGGCTCCTTCATCGTCTCCCGCGCCTTGCGTGACAGTTCCGCGAGGTGGCCATCGTTGGCCATCACCTGTTCCAAGTGCCGCATGCGCTGCGAACCGGCGGTCTTGATCATCCGCTCGCCGTAAATGCGGTCGAGCCAGAAGCGCGAGTACGTAGCGAGGCCTTCCTTGAGCTCGTGCAGACGGTCATCGGGATAACGCTGGCTCATGTTCATGGTGAACATGCGCCGCCGCTGACTGCCGCCGAATGCCGCGTGCTTCGTGTTGTGATGAAAAACGGCAACGTCGCCCGGCTTCGTCTCCATCGCCACCGCGGGCACGTCGCGGCCTTCGAGGCCGAGTTTCTTCTTAGGATCGGACAGCAGCGGCGTCAACGACTCGGCGTACTGGTCGCCATGTACGTGACTTCCCGGGATCACGCGCAGCGCACCCGTGTCGCGCGTGAGCGGATCGAGATAGAAGGCGATCTTGAGATGCCCGAGGTTCTGGTGCCATCCATCGGAGTGCCAGGGCGTATCTCCCACGTAGTAGTTGCCATCGCTGCTGAGGTAATTGAAGTCCTCGCCGAGCAGGCTCGTGGCGACGCCGACGATACGTGGATCGTCGAGCAGCGAGCACAGCCCATCGTGCTGATCGATGAACGGCACGATCGCCGACCGCACCTTCCCATCGTGCGCTCTTCCATGATGCCCGCCGCCGTTCGCGGCAAAGACATCCTCGAAATTGCGGATCATCTCGTCCGTCCGGTCGGCAAGCATTCCGGGCAATACGAGGTAGCCAAATGTTTCGAAGAACCGGATTTGCTCCGCGCGAAGTGGGATGGGCTGCATGCAAATATCCCACCGCAGAAATCGAGCCTCGTCAAGCTTCAATGCGCGAGTGCCCCGCGATCCCGCCGTGCGCTCACGGCAGACAGGCCTGTATTCCATCGGCATCGATTGCGGAATAGGCATCCTGCGAAACCAGCCCCAGCCAGGGGTCCGATCGCGGGGTCAGGAAAAGCTCCGCATACACTCGATCGTTCAACTTCTCCACGCCCTCGCGCGCCGCGCCCTGTGCAAGCCAGCCATGGATCTGACGCCGGTATAAATACTCGTTTCGCACCGTGTCGAGCGCGACCGACTTCTCAAAATTGCGCATCATTCGCAGCAGCGGGTCCTCTACTTTGGCCTTCGAGATCGTCGCCTTCGCCGCCGTGCTCGCGAGGGGCGCTTTGCTCCTGATCAGCGCGACGCTGCCCGCGCCCAACTTCGCTTCGGATGCGTGCAGCGCCGCGACCCGCGCCCAGATCTCCTCGCCCGCCGCCGCGGGATTCGGTGCGGCCGCCACCGCTTCCACCACCCCCGCCTCAAAGGTCGCTTTGGAAACCGCAATGGGCGCCGCCTGGGCGGCCGTCGGGATCTCCGGTGTGCCGCTCGCGCCAGCTTCCGGCAGCAACGGACCGATGCCTCCGACTTCCGCGACGTCAGCCGCCCACGCCTGCGCCGCTTCCGCTTCCGCCTGCCGATGATGTTTCACCAGCGAAGCGGCCCGCTCCGCCTTCGTCTGGAGCTTCGAGTACTCGCCGAAAAATTCCCGCGTGGCTTTAAGCTGACGGGCGAATTCCGTCGCGCCGTACAGGCCCGGCAGCGCGTCAATCGGCCCACCGTCCGCGTCGAGAACGTAGTGAATGCTGTTGCCGGTGACGGTTCGCTTCAGCAATCGCCCGTCGCCGAAATCGATTGTCACAGTCGGCACCGGCCGAACCGACTTCCAGTGCAGGATGAATTGTTCCTGAAGCAGGGTTGAGACATTCGCGTCGGCGTAAAGCACCGTCCGGAAAAACCGGCTGTTGGCGCAACTCAGTTCTTCGTCCAGGTTGCCCAGCAGCCGCAATGAGAGGATTGGTTTCCCCTCGCGCCTGGCTGCCGCCTTCGCCTCTTCGAGATCGGTATACCAATAAAGCCCTGAAGCCCACGCGTCGCGTTGACGGGCAACGGCATCGATCGCATCCGCCACCTTCGCCCACGGCTCGTCGCGCCGCGTCAACTTCCCCTCACGAGCCCGCGCGATTTGCGCCCCGAATTCCTTCATGATGACTGCCAGCCCCTCCGGCCCCCGCCCCCTCAGCAGCGCAATTGCCGCCTTTGCTTCAGAAGGCTCTCCCACAACCGCCACCCGTGCCGCCGTCACCATACTCGCGTCTTCGGCGAGCGCCATCCGCTGCCATCCAACCCAACTCAAGATCGTCACCAGGATATAGCCCCAGCGCATCAACGGGTTCATCGCAACCTCCGGTCGAGAAAACTCAGCAATCCGATGATTTCATAGACGGCCGCGCTGCCGGAAGGTTTCCAATTCCGAGCAATCGCTTCGATGCCCTTCGCGTCTTCGTGCCTTGTATGTTCAAAATACCATCAAAACGTTCTACTACGCCTCGTCGTGTTCGTGTGACGACGAGCGCAGCGAGGAGTCATGCGAACACG